>CALMVT010000477.1 GCA_937873175.1 uncultured Acetobacteraceae bacterium
CCGGAAAGAGCCGATGATTGCGGGTCAGAGCCCAGATGAATTCGGGCCGCTACAGCTAGCGACAGCAGTGATCGACCGCACATTTTTGTGCACTGCACAGTTTTGGCTTGCGGGAGTGTGCGAAAGGCGTAGGTTACGTCCTGCGAGGGGTTTCCCCTTCGCAGGACGTTTCCTCCCTAAACTTGGCGGCATCTTCGGGTGTCGCCTTTTTTTTAGTCAGCGAGCGACTATAGATGCAAAATCTTTGTGCTGCAAGTGGCGGCCCCTTGTCGTTGGACATCAATCATCGTTGCTGACCTAGCTTATGGACTTCTCACGCCCTCGCTCAACTGAGATCTTGGAGGCGGCACCACCTCGACCGCCCAGTCTGGCAACGGCCCATGATTGAAAGTCAGATGGTGCCCCGCCACCAGATAAACTGGCGCCGGCTTGCCGCCGCACTTGGAGCACCACAGCGCCGTCAGCACCGTGCCAAACGTCCGGCCGCCGCGCTCCAGCAGCATCTGGACAGGCAGCAACACCGTGCCTCGGCAAGGGCAGTGCAGATCGAGCGCGCAGCGCGGCCAGTCGGACAGCCGTTGGCCGAGGTGAAAGGGCGGCGGGTGCATCCCGCCAGGCTGGACTTCTTGGGTGAACCGATCAAGAACACCGTGTGTCGAGAATGCTCGGTTTGATACCGCTCAGTCCTAATCCCCGATGACATTGGCGAATCAGCAAAGGCCCAACATCCGAGTTTGACTCACTCTAGCGGCGGTCATACCGAGACATCCGACGGCGGTGATCGGGCACCCACACACGGTGATGACCCCTCCGTTCCCAATGAATGTTCTGCACAAACATCTCGTGTGACAGAACTCCAGCGCGGCTCACACCGCCTATTTGAGCCAACGGAGATGCCGTGGCTGCGTCGATCGAACTGGCGAAAGCTGCCGTGATCACTGCCGTGGCAAGAACGATCCTGAACATGATGTATCCTTGATTTATCAGTTTCAGCTCAGCTCCTAAAGCTGGCCGTTATGGCCGAACGAAGACTCCAACGAGTGAATTGCCGAGTCGAACAACAGCTTATCACACTTGGACGTGGTCAGCCCGTCCAGGCTGAACTTCTTAGGCAAATGGCTCAAGAACTCGCGGACGGTCTGCCGACTGTCCAGACCAGCGCCTTCATTCCCATACCTCGACCACATCTGGCGGGTCCACCGAGGTGCGTCCGTGGCACTCCAGCCCGAACGGCAGCATGGCCCGCAACCTGTCCAACGAGCCTGCCACCAGTGCGCCGGGCAGGTAAACACCGCCCTGATGGTCAGCGGTATGGGCGCGTGCAGTGAACTTGCCGGGGTGCTCCAGGTCCGCGTTCGTGACCACCCAGGCCAACCAAGCGCCGCGCGCCTTGGCGTCGTCCTGGAGGGCTTGGGCATCGGCAGGGGTCAATGGCGTGTCAATAGCATCAGGGAACCATGCAAGCTTGCTACCTTGGCACCGTTCAGGCTCGCAATCTTGCTGTTTTGCTGGTTAGACATCTTGCTACTCTGACAGCTTGACGCCGTTAATGGCTAGGATATGACGCCCTCCTTCGATCAACAGGTCATGCATAGTCACGCGCCGGCCGGTTTCGATCCGTCTGCGCGTGGCAAGGTCATTCAGAGCGGCCCACATTGCCGGATCGAGCCGGACGGAAGTTTGTATGCGCGGGGCCTGTTCGGGTGCCTCGGGCGCTGGCTCAGCCGGGGCAGGGGGCAGTGGCTCGACTACCGGCTTGGTCTTCTTGAGCGCACCGAACGTTGGGCGTTGGGCCATAGGGTCTTCTCCGTAAGTTTCCACAGTTTCGTCATCTCGACTGCTGCCTTGCTGGTCGGGTCGAACTCGTTGACGGCTCGACCGTCCACCAATGCGTGGGCAAGGGCAGCTCGCAAGCCGATGGACACCGGCGCGACGGGGACGCCATAGTCGGACAGGACCCGGCGCGCATCGGCAGTGGTCGATGCTTCGCCTATCCCGCGAGCTGCAGGCGTGCCGTTCAGAACAATGAATGCTGGAACCTTCGCCGCGACAACGATGTCCACAGTCGCGCCGATGGCCTTCAGATCGAAGATCGCCGGCCGAGTTGGGATCAGGACTAGGTCGGCCAGGGCCGCGGCCGCCGCGGCGTCGGCGCCAGCGCTCGGCCGGGTGTCAACCACGCACAGCGCCACACCATCAGCTCGTGCGGATTCCAGCACACTGCGTAGATCGCCAGGCACGGTCTCTACCATCTCAGGCGTTTCGGCCGAGCGCGTCTCCCACCACCCTGCCGTGCTGCGCTGCGGGTCCAAATCAAGGATGACCGTGCGCAGCCCAGCCGCTTGTGCGATGACGCCCAGGTGGACGGTCAGTGTGGACTTCCCCGAACCGCCCTTTTGCGATAGCAGCGCCAGCGTTTTCATTCTAGCCCTCTGGCTACCAAAACACCATGACGGCATGGTGTCTTGATTGCAAGATGTTAGACCGTTGCCAGTCAAAGCAGCCAGGAACAAGGGTGAGGCTGGTCATAGAAACGTCGTCCCAGCATGGCCCCGGAATAGGCTGCCACGCCGCATGTAGCCTGCCAGCGTCTCAGCCCAGCGATGGCCCGACACCTCGATCATGCGGAACGCATCGGCGCCGGCTTCGGCTGCGCGCTGCGCGCTGCCGCCAAGCACTGAACTCGCATTTCTACTTCAAGCCCCTGTGTCATGCGTGCGTGTCTTTATTGAAAACCAGGGCGCAGTATGCCTACTCCGTCACATCAGCTGAACTGATCGTAAAAATGGACACAGAAAACATTCAAGCAAATCTTTGTTC
>CALMVT010000478.1 GCA_937873175.1 uncultured Acetobacteraceae bacterium
AGGGCGAGTGGTGCGCGGCCAAGCACGGTCGGCTGCGCCGGCGCTGGCTCAAGCTGCACTTGGGCGTGGACGCCAGCACCGGCGAGATCGCCGCGCACGTGCTGACGGACGGAGACGCAGACGACGCGGTGCAAGCGCCCGCCCTGCTGCGCCAGTGTGAGGGCACCCTGGCCAGCGTCACCGCAGACGGCGCCTACAACCGTGATCCCGTCTACCAGGCAGCTGCGGCCCGACAGCCCGGATCACCGCCCGAGGTGGTCATTCCACCCCGGGCCGACGCTGTGCTGGGCACAGCTGATCCGGACCAACAAACCCCGCGTGACCGCCACGTCCAGCTCATGGCCGAGCGCGGCCGCATCGGCTGGCAACGGGCCACCGGATACGGATGCCGCAACTATGCCGAAACGACAATGGGTCGCTACAAGCAGCTGATCGGGCCCAAGCTGCGCGCCCGCAGCCGGCCCGCTCAGATTGGCGAGGTCGCGCTCGCCGTCCAGGTGCTCAACCGCATGATCCGCGAAGCCAAGCCCATTTCCGTCCGCTGCTGAACCGTATGGGTCAGGGACTGTGCCATACGCACTCGCCTCCGTGCACCAACGCCTCGGACTACGCGACTGGGCACATGAGTTCTGATTAACGAGCCTTGGTATAAGCTACAGCGTGACACTGTGACTCTCGAAGCGATGTGAGAAGGTTTTACTCAGGCCAGGCGCTTCAGTGGCATGAAGCGCCGCTCACGTTTGCGTGCGCTGAAACGCGAGCAAAGGGCCGAGTGACTGCAGGTAGATCATCAGCCCAGCCTCCCGCAGCTCCCCTGGCAGCAGCGGCAGCAGCCGGCGATTGTCATCCACGTGGCTGATGAACAAGTTGGCAATGCCGTGGGTCAGCGACCAGACATGCAGCGCGACCATCTGCGCCGGAGGCCGGCTCGCTGCGGTGGCGCCGCCGACGGCGTTCTGGGCAGCCTTGCGGACGAATGCGAAGGCCGCTTCCCGTGCTCGGTCCAAATCCTGGTGCTCCCCGGCTGGAAAGCCTGCCTCGAACATGGTGGCGTGGACCGGCGGTTCCCTGCCGGCGAAGGCGAGGTGCGCCTGGGCGCACCGTTTCAGTCGATGAGGTCTATGCCGCCGGCCTGGCGTGCCGCTTTCAGGTTGGCCGCAAGCTGCTCGTAGCCGCTGGCGCGCCACCTCCGCGATCACGGCCGTGCGGTCCTGGAAAGACCATCGGCGCACACGATGCCCGTGCGTCGCGGTTTCGGTGCGGGATTTTGTTGCCACTGTGGACTGACACCGGCGTGGAAGGCCCCGGCGGCAAGCGGAGTGGCACCTCCCTCTCGGTCGCGGTCGATGCGTGCTGGCCAGGCCGGTCGCAGCCCGGAAGGCCAGTTCCGTAGCACTTGGCTGGCGGTGCAAGAAAGGCTGGACACCTACTCAGGCAGCGTAGCGCCGCGCGGCTTGTCTTGGCCTGTCCCGACCTTTGTCGGGCAAGCCAGCCGCAGCGGTGAGCAATGGCGCGAAGGTCGATATGGAGGCGGATCCCACGGTGATCACCCCCTGACCAGCGCAGCCTTCAACGCGTCTGGGCGATGCCAGCACCCCGCCAAGTGCCGTTTCTATTTTATTTCCGTAAGAGCTTTTGGTCTTAATCCGTGGAACCGATTGGGTGGTGTGCAGTTAGCAGCTCTAACATCGGGCCGGCTTCTTCGGTCCGTCGTGCCTAGAGGAAGAGCAGCAATGGACGAAGACCGCATCAAGGGGGCCGCCACCAACATGGGCGGCAAGGTCAAGGACACTGCCGGCGGATTGCTGGGCGACAGCAAGACGCAAGCCGAGGGCAAGGCCGACCAGGCCAAGGGCCAACTGCAGAACACCTACGGTTCCGCCAAGGACACCGTGCGCGAGGGCGCCGACACGGTCGGCGCGCAGATCGACGGCCTGTTGAAAGAGCGGCCCATGACGGCCCTGCTCGGGGCAGTCGGCGTCGGCTACGTGCTTGCCCGCCTCATGCACCGCTGAGAAGGACGGGACAATGGCCCTGATGCCCAACTGCTCGCCCGTGTCCCGATCGACGGTCAAAGCCGTCGTGCCGGATGGGCGGGCAGTGGCCGCGCAGCAGCGGGGCGACCAGGCCCGGTCAGGCGGGTTGTCCACAGGGTCCAAGGTCGCCATCGGGGTGGGAGCGGCGGCGTTGTTCGGCTGCCGCGAGCTCGGCTGTTTCTCCCGCTCGAAGACCAGCCCTGGTGATCCCCGCCAATCGCCGCCGATGCGGCAGCAGCCAGGCAAGTTCCAGCAGCAGTAATGCTGGATTGCTGCTTTCCAGGCGACGGAGGTGGTTGCGTAATGTCTGATACCCCGATCCTGCCCGCGCACATCGAAGACACGGTGCCGTTGATCGCGAGGCTGCACGCCGAGCACTGCCAGCAGGCCACCCGCTTGCAGCGGATCGTGACCGCATGACGGCGCTGGTGGGCCGCCCGGGCTTCGTAGGCCTGCTGACGGTGGTTATGCTGGGTTGGGTGCTGGCGAACCTGGGTGCGGCCTGGCTGGGCCACGAGCCTGCGGACCCGCCTCTGTTCGTCTGGCTTCAAGGCGTGGTCGGCCTCATGGCCCTTTATAGCACCGCATCATCAAGGACAGCCACGAAGAGGTAATGCTCGCGGAACCCGCAACGCTTGGCTGGCAACGCCTGCACCATGCCGCATCCATGTCGGACGGCGATCAGCTTCCTGTCGGGCCTGCCGGGCAAAGCCAGAGAAGGACTTCATTCCATGGATGTTGACGATCTGAGGTCATTGTATCTGAACGAGCTCAAGGAAGTGCGTGACTGCGAAGCTCAGATCATCGAGGGCATGCCGACAATGGCGGCCTCGGTCGGCTCCTCCGGGCTGCGATCGGTCATTGCGCAGCATGTCGAGCAGACGATGCTGCACGGTCAACGGGTCGAAACGATCTTGCGCAGGCATGGCACTGAACCAGAGCCGGGCCTTGACCAGGTCGCTGCCGCGCTGGCGAGAAAGGCCGGGCAGGTCATGTGCGAGCTGTTCGACCCCGACCTGCGCGATGCCGCTTTGATCACGGTGACGCGCCGCGTTGTGAATCACCAGATCGCCGCCTACAGCGCGGCCGAAAACTATGCCGAAGCGCTTCGTCTTGGGATCGACCGGCACAGCCTTCTTGCCATCCTGCAAGAGGAAAAGTCCATTGACGGACAGCTTGCCGGTTTGCAAAGCGAGGCAAACCAAATGGCCCTGCTGGTAAGCTGCTGTCTGATTGACGGCACTTAACCACAGTTCATGTAAGTGCAAGAACAGTCCTGTTGCTTGTAAAATGACTTCTTGTTTGGATAGTGTGCACTTCTATAACTGTTAGTTCATAGCTCTTGCTACATTTTCTATGAATAGCCTGCGCTGGCTACATCCAAGCGCGCCCACTTCCTTCAGTGAGGTCGATGACCATGCGTGTTCGCCGGATCGCCGTGCTTGGCAACCACACCCCGCGCCAGTGCGGCATCGCCACCTTCACGGAAGATCTCGCCCAAGCCCTTGCGGATAACAGGCCAGACGTTGACGTCGTGGTGGCCGCCATGAACGATGGCCGAGCCTATGCCTATCCTGCCCGGGTGCAGTTCACCATCGAGCAAGATGACTTCGCTGCCTATGAGGCGGCAGCGGATGATCTCAACGCGTGCGGGATCGACGTCCTGAGCGTGCAGCACGAGTTCGGCATCTTCAGCGGACCGGCCGGAAGCTACCTTTTGACGCTGCTGCGCCGCGTTCGTGCGCCGATCGTGACCACGCTGCACACCGTGCTGGAACGGTTCACTCCCGAGCAGCTTGCGGTGGTCGAGGAGCTTGCGCTGCTTTCGGCCAAGATCATCGTGATGAGCGAACGTGCCGTGCGCTTCCTCGTCGCCCAAGGCGTGCCGCGCGAGAAGGTCGCGTTCATCCATCACGGCGTCCACGTCACGGAGGCCGACCGCGAAGCGGAGAAGGCGCGCCTCGGGCTGCCTGGACGCACGCTGATCCTCACCTTCGGCCTGCTGTCGCCGAATAAGGGCATCGAAACGGCCATCCGTGCCTTGCCGGGTCTAGTGCGGGATTTCCCGGAGATCACTTACCTCGTGCTGGGGGCGACCCACCCCAACGTCCGTGCGCACCAGGGCGAAGCCTACCGCGAGGAGCTGGTGCGACTGGCTGCAGAACTGGGCGTCGCGGCTCACGTCCGCTTGGACGACAAGTTCGTGGACCGGGACGAGCTGACCCGCTGCCTCGCCGCGGCCGACATCTACCTGATCCCGTATCCCAAGCAGGAGCAGATCACGTCCGGAACGCTTGCCTATGCGGTGGCTAACGGCAAAGTGGTGGTGAGCACGCCGTTTTGGCACGCGGAGGAACTGCTTGCCGACGGACGGGGCGTCCTCGTGCCGTTCCACGAGGCCACAGCGTTCGGCTCCGCGCTGTGCAGGTTGCTCAGCAACCCGCATCGCCGGGCCGAGATGGAGAAACGGGCGCTGGCCTTTGGCGAGCAGATGCGTTGGCCGGAGGTCGCCCGCGCCTATGCCGGCCTGTTCGAAGCGGCAAGGCAAGTTCGGCCACGCTTCCTGCCCCCGGCACGGCTGCCGGCACTCACCCTGGACCACGTGGCAGCGATGGTCGACGGCACGGGCATGTTCCAGCATGCGGTGCTGGCGGTGCCCAACCTGTCCGAAGGCTACACCACGGACGACAACGCGCGGGCCCTGCACCTGGCAGTGCTCGCGGACCAGGACCCGCACGCGCCCGCCATCGTGCGCCGCACTCTGTCCTTCCTGCACCATGCCCTGAACCCGGCCACCGGCTGCTTCCGCAACTTCATGGCCTACGACCGGCGCTGGCTCGATGAGCACGGCGGCGAGAACGCCCAGGCGCGTGCCGTGCGCGCCCTGGTCGCCGCCGCGCATCGGTTAGACGGGGCGCTGGGGCGCACGGCGCGCGAGCTGCTTCGCCGGTCGTGGCCGGCGCTTGAAGGCCTCGGCTATCCGCGCGCTCAGGCGCTTGCCCTGATCGCCTTGGCGGAGCGCGCCGAGAACGAGACGGCCGATCCTGCGTGGAAGGCCCTTGCGGACCGGTATGCCGGAAATCTCCTGCGCATCTTCGGGGAGACGGCAACGCCGGTCTGGTCATGGTTCGAGGACCACCTCAGCTACAGCAACGCCAAGCTGCCGCATGGGTTGATCGCCTACGGCCGGGTGTTCGGCCATCGGCAGGCGGTGGCGACCGGCCTGGCCGCGTTGCGGTGGCTGGAGGGCCAGCAGACCGCGCCGAACGGCGGGTTCCAGCCCATCGGCTCCGAGCGGCCGTATCGCGCCGGGGAGGCACGGCCGCTCTGGGACGGGCAGCCGATCGAGGTGTATGCGACGGTGTCGGCCGCCCTTGAGGCGCACCGCGCCACGGGGGATGTGGCCTGGCTGGCCGGCGCGCGCCGCGCGCTGGAGTGGCTGCTCGGGCGCAACGCCAACGAGATGTCGCTGTATGACGCGGAAACGCAGGGATGCCGGGACGGGCTGGAGCGCGGCGGCATGAATGAGAACCAGGGCGCGGAAAGCACGCTGGCGCTGTGGCTAAGCGCCGCGGAGTACAACCGGGCCGCGCAGCTCTCGGTGCCGCGCGTGGCCGGGGAGGCCAGCCACGATGCGATCCGGCTCAAGGTGTAGCCTCGGGCGCGGGAGCTGAGGCGTGCATCCCCTCGCCCGCCACCCGGCCCATGACCGCCCGCTGCGCGTCGGCATGCTCGCCCCGATCGCCTGGCGGGTGCCGCCGCGCCACTACGGCCCTTGGGAGCGCGTGGTGTCGCTGCTGACCGAGGGCCTGGTGCGGGCCGGAGTGGACGTCACGCTGTTCGCCACGGCCGACTCGCAGACGGGCGCGCATCTGAGCGCCGTGGTGCCCAGCCCCTACGAGGAAACGCCTGGCATGGACGCCAAGGTGTGGGAAGGCCTGCACCTCGCGCACGCGTTCGGCCAGGCGCAGGGTTTCGACCTGATCCACAACCACTACGACTTCCTGCCGCTGACCTACGCGAGCCTGGTGGACATCCCGGTGCTCACGACCATCCACGGCTTCTCCAGCGAACGCATCTTGCCCGTCTACCGCGCCTACGACGGCCGGGCGCACTACGTCAGCATCTCGGAGGCCGACCGCCATCCGGACCTCGGCTATCTCGCGACCATTCACCATGGCCTCGACCTCGGCGAGTTCACCTTCCAGCCCCGGACGGGCGACTACCTCCTGTTCTTTGGCCGCATCCATCCCGACAAGGGGGCCGCGGACGCGATCCGAGTGGCCCGCGCCGCCGGCCGCTCCCTGATCCTGGCGGGCATCGTGCAGGACCGCGGCTATTTCGAGCGCGAGGTCGAACCCCAGCTCTCGGACGACATCTGCTACGTCGGCGCGGCAGGCCCTTCCGTGCGCGACAAGCTGCTGGGCGGCGCGCTTGGCCTGCTGCACCTCATCCACTTTGCCGAGCCCTTCGGCTTGTCCGTCGTGGAAGCGATGGCGTGCGGCACGCCGGTGATCGCCTACCCGCGCGGCAGCATGCCGGAGCTGGTCGCGCATGGCGTCAGCGGCTTCCTGGCGAACGGCGAGGCCGAGGCGGTCACGGCGGTGGGACGCCTGGGCAGCCTCGACCGCATGGCCGTGCGTGCCCATGCGGAACGCTTTTCCATCACCCGGATGGTGGACGCCTACCTCGCCGCCTACTATGCCGTGCTGCTGGGACAACCAGGACCACCTGCATCCGGGATGTCCAATGCACGACGGCCGGGATGAACTGGCGCGCTGCCAGTACGGCTGTGATGCCGCGTTCATCGTCAGCAACCGCCAGCGGGCAGAGTCCTGCAGAACGGGACGGCTGGGTGTTTATCGAGGTAAGCCCGCGCATCCGGGTGGCTACAACCCAGGCTCTTCGCAGAGCCAGGGCTATGCTTCAGGCCTGCAAAGTCAGGGCTATGGCGCTCGGACAAGCCAACAAGGCCCAAGCTACAGCCAGGGCGTGCCGCAGGACTAGGTTCCGGGCACATTCCGATCTGGGGGCAGGCAGCCGGGGGAGGCCGGCATTCGGGGCGACGGGGCCGCTTCGGAGATGTTACCACCGTATTGCTGCCAATGGATACTTCCGGCTACGCGACCCCAGCCGCGTTTCCGGTGACCGGAAAGCGTGGGGATGACCAGCACGGACAACATGCGTGTCCTCGTCCTCGCGCGGGCAGGCCGAGACGGCCTTGCCTCGGTTGAGGTGTTCAGGAAAGCGGGGCTGCAGGCCGAGATCTGCACAAGCCCCTTCGAACTCGTCCTGGGCCTCAAGGCAGGAGCCGGAGCTGTCTTCCTGGCCGAGGAAACGCTGTCAGGACAGTTGCTGGACGACTTGGCGACGTGGGTCGGACGGCAGCCACCCTGGTCGGACCTGCCATTCGTGGTTCTGACGAGCCGTCAGGAACAGCCCGCCATCACAGCTCGGCGGCAGTGCCTTATCGTGAGGCTGCGCAACGTGGTGCTGCTCGAAGCGCCGGTCCAGCCCATCACCCTGGCGAGCAACGCCCTGTCCTCGGTCAGAGCCCGCCGCCGCCAATACGAGGAGCGTGTGCACCGTGCGGAACGAAGACAGGCAGCCCTCGCGCTGGGAGCCTTGGCTGCCGCTCGGACCCGCGAGATCGAGGCCGCGAACATTGCACTCCGTTCCGAGATCGCCGAGCGGGAACGCATCGAGGCCTTGCTGCACCAATCCCGCGGGGCCGAGGTGGTCGGCTGATCGGCCGCATCGCGCACGACTTCAGCGACATGCTGCAAGCCACCAGCGCCAACCTGGAAGCGACGCGCCGGGTGGAGCAGGGGGCGGGCGGCATTCAGGGAGCAGGCTGCCAACGACATCAGGACCCATTCACAACGAACGGGCCAAACAACTTTTAGATGGACAACGCCATGAACGAGACGAGGCCTATCGACCCATCCCAATACGGCGAGCCTGGAGCAGCCGGTGCGACGTCGAGCAACCTTCCCCTTGCCTGCTCTGCCGAGGCAATCGGCACGTTCCTTCTCGTGCTGGTCGGAACCGCCGTGGCCACCGCGGCCGTGCTCGGCAAGGGCACCGCCGGACCAGCCTACAACTCCCTTGCGGTCGCACTGTCCTTCGGGCTGATCCTCATTCCGATCGTCGGCTCGCTCGGACAGGTCAGCGGCGCGCACGTGAACCCCGCCGTCACCTTCGGACTGGCGCTTGCCGGCAAGTTCCCATGGGCCTACGTGGCGCCATACTGGGCGGCGCAGCTCGTGGGGGCGACGGTCGGCGCCGTCGTGGTATGGGCGGCATACGGCCAAGGCGCCTTCGTGGACGCGCATCTTGGCGCCCCGTCACCCGTGAACGGGGCCAGCGCGATGCAGGTCCTGCTCGTCGAGGCGCTGATCGCCTTTATCCTGGTGTTCACGGTGATTTCCACGACCACGGACAAGCGCGTGCCGCCGGGGAGCGCCGCGGTCGCCATCGGCTTCGCGCTGGCGGCAGGCGTACTCCTCGGCGGCCCGGTCAGCGGCGGCGCGGGCAACCCGGCACGCGCGCTCGGGCCGATGATCGTCGCGGGGACATACCCGGTCTGGTTCTTCTATTGTGCCGGCCCCTTGCTCGGCGGCGGGGTTGCCGCGCTCGCCTTCCGTCTTGTCGGGATGGCGAACACGCCGAAGGTGGCAAAGGCCGGCTCGACGAAAACCAGGCCGCTTACGTAGCTTCCCTGCCGTGCCCTCTTGCCTCCGGCAGGGTCATTCAGTTCTGCCGTGGCGGGGCGCCTTGGCAACCAGGATGCAGAGTTCCCGAAGTGCGACCTCAACCATGTTCAGAAAGGTCCGAGCCGTAGCGAGGGGGGTCCCGCAGAACCAAGCTCTAGGCGCGAACCAAGCTCTAGGCGCGACCCAATCTCCGGACGGCGCCGGATGCGGCCTGCATCCAGTTCAACGCCGCTGCTTCTGGAGCTGCCATCGTGGATCTGCCCTGGAAGGGTTCTCCTGGCATGCCGACGGATCTCCAGCCATGTCAGCTCAGGCGTGTGCTTGGAACGCGGCGGACCCGCAGGGCGCCGCAACCTATCAAGCCAACGGGGCACGCTACGGGGCCGAGCTGCAGCAGCTCGACGCCTATGTCCGGCAGCAGTTCGCGGGAATACCGCCGGCCAAGCGCAAGGTCCTGACCAGCCACGACGCCTTCGGCTACTTCGGCGCAACCTATGGCGTCACCTTCCTGTCGCCCGTGGGCCTGTCCACCGAGGGCGAGGCGTCGGCACGGGGCGTGGCGGCGCTGATCCGGCAGATCAAGGCCGAGAAGGTCCGGACCTACTTCTTCGAGAACTCGAACGACCCGCGCCTGGTGCAGCAGGTGGCGCGCGCCATCGGCGCGGAGCCGGGCGGCGTGCTGTTCGTCGAGAGCCTGTCTCCGCCGGACGGCCCGGCGCCGACGTATGCCGGCATGGTCCGGCACAACGTGGACCTGATGGTCGCCGCCATGCGGAAGGACTGACCCCTCGATTCCAGGGCGTCGGACCTCTTGCACCGCAGCAGCCGCCCGGCATCCTACTGCAGCAGGTTGCGGAAGTTGGTGCCCCGCCCATCCAGCAGGCCCAGCGGGTCCAGGCCCCACCGGTCCTCGATGGTCCGCAGGATCGAGCCGAAATCGTATTGCGTGTGGTCCACGAAGCCGCGCCGCACCGTCGGGCCGACCGCGATGAGCGGCACCCGGATGCCCGGCCCCCAGCGGTCCCGCACCGGCGGCGCCACATGGTCCCAGAAGCCGCCATGCTCGTCATAGGTGATGATGATCAGCATGTCGTTGTATTGCGGGCTGGCCTGCAGCTTGGCCACCAGGTCGCCCAGGTGCTCGTCGCCGTCGGTGATGTTGGCGTAGCCCGGGTGCAGGTTCAGTTCGCCGATCGGCTTGTAGAACACGACCGGCGGCAGCGTGCCGCCGGCGATGTCGGCAAGGAGATCGTGCAAGTCCTTCAGGTGCGCCTTCTGCTCCGGCGTGCCTGGAGCAAGGTCCTCGAAATACGCCATCGGCTGGTGGTGGAACTGGAACAGCGGGTCGGGCTTGCCGGCGGCGGCGTTGTCATAGCCGCCGGAGTACCAACGCCAGTCCACGCCGGCCGCGTCCAGCCGGTCGCCGATGTGCGGCATGGTCTGCGGCGGCACGAGCAGCGCCGGGTCGGTGTCGGACGGCGCGTGCAGGTAGACGGAGCGCGAGGTGTTCACTACGAACCCGTCCGGCGTCACCTGGCCGTCTCGGACCATGCGCCCGTCCGCGTCCACCTGCGCCACGATGCGCGCCGGCGCATCCGGCCAGCGGAACGCCTGGGCGCAGGCCAGGAAGGTGTGGTTGAGGAAGGAACCGCCGAACGCCGAGTGGAACATGCTGTCGCCCAGCGTGAACTCCTGCGCCAGCTGCCAGCCGTTGGTCTTCGAAAGGTCGTAGTAGCCCATCACCAGCGCGCCGGCGTCCGACGCGGCGACGAAGCGGTCCATGCGTCCGCCGTTGATCTGCTCCTGCTCCTGGTAGAAGCGATGCACCAGGTCCCCGGTGGCCACCGTGGGTGGCAGGTAGCTGTCAATCCGGAACGGCGCGTTGGGCAGCTCCGCCGGGAAGCGCATGTCCACCGCCGCCGGGCGCATGTTGGTGTTCATCACCGGCGGCAGCATCGTGTAGGGCTTGCCATCCGGCCCCGCCTGGCGCGCGCGGACGCCGGCTTGGGCTATGCCGTCGGCGCCGGGAAACAGGCCGAACATGTTGTCGAAGGACCGGTTCTCCTCGAAGATCACCACGACGTGCCCGATCGCGCGTAGGGGATCGCCGGGCGGCAGGCGCGGGCTGGGCAGGGCCAAGTCCTGCAAGCCTGGCAGCGGGTGGGCGTCCTGGGACATCTGGCCGTGGGCCGGGGCATGGGCCAGCATCGGCGCGACGAGGGATCCGGCAAGCAGGGGCAGCAAGCGCATGATGGGCGAGTTTCCTTTTTCAGGCCGACGCTACGGAGAGGTGCGGCGCTGGGTCAAGGCAGGCGCGGTGGCCGTCATGTTCCTGCTGCCATGCGGCCCGGCCGGGGCCACCAGCGTCGCCGATGTGCTGGACGCCCTGGCCGCGCTGCAAGTGCCGGCCGGCATGGGTGCGGAGGACTGGCGCGCGTACCGCGCCGCGCACGAGGCCGGGCTGCAACGGGCGCACGCGACCTTGGCCCTTGCCCATGCCGTGGAGGAAGCGGTGCTGGCAACGGGGTCGGCAGCATTCCTGCGCACCGGCGTTCCTCTCCTGTGCAACTACGACGAGGAGGCCCGTGCCGGCTTTCCGGAGCTGGCGGACCTGTTCGTGGCCGAAGGCGCGCGCCGTCATGGCATGGACCCGGCAGCGGCAAGGTCCCGGCTGCTGCAGGCCGCGGTCGAGGAGATGATGCCGGTAGCGCTGCTGGCCCGCTATCCTTGTCCGGTCAACGGACCCGGAAGTCCTCCGACGGCGGCCCCTCGCTGACGGGCGCTGTCGCAGGCAGCGCCGCTGGTAGGCTCAGCGCGGGGCGCAGTTCGGCCTGCGCGATGCGGTCCAGCTCCGCCGTCTCCAAGACCGCGCCGACAGCGGCAGCGGCGGCATAGCCTGCCTGGGTATCGGACGGGTAATGCAGGCCGCAGATCTCGCGCGCTTCGGCATAACGGCGGGCACGGGCGAACAGGGCGTCGCGGTGTTCGGGCAGCATCCGGCCGAGCAGGCCAGCATACACCATGCCGAGCACGGCATGGCCACTGGGATAGGACGACGTGGCAGGCACCGGCAAGCAGGGCTTCAGGTCCGGCGCCACCCGGCTGGGCCGCGGGCGGTTCCAAGCGGTTTTCGCCCGGTTCATCGCTGCCGACGCCGTCTCGCCGGCGCGGGCCAGCAGGTCGGCGGTGCGCGGCAACCGCGCGGCGTCGAAGCCGGGGCCGAGCACATCCCGGAACAGAAACCCACTTTCGTCAACGTCGGCCTGTGCCGCCTGGACCTGCTGCGGCGTTCGCGATGCCTGCAACGCGCGAAGCAGGGCGAGCTCATGGGCTGTGCCGGGATCGCCTGCAGCGGGTGGCGGCTGGATCAGGACCACGAGATCCTGTGCCGCCGCCGATGTGGCCCACAAGGCCGCCAGCACCGAAGCGAACGCCAGCCATCCGGAACTGCCATGGATCAGACGCATGGCGTGCTCCTGCACGCGCCTTCACCGGCGCGCAACCAGAAGTCCGCTGCCCACAACCACGACCGCCAGGAAATCGCTCCGTGCAAGGAGAGCCGACCTCACTTCGCTTGCGTGATCCGCATTGAGCAATGGCGATGATACAGCGTCGGGGAGGCTCCACGCCTGACGCGGCCTTGTCCGCCACACCCGCACGCAGCAACCCGGCGGCCTTTGCTGGCGGGGCCGTCATTGGGGCGCTCGGCGGCCTGATTGGCCTTGGCGGCGCGGAGTTCCGCCTGCCGCTGCTGATCGGCACCTTCCGGTTCGCGGCCCTGCAAGCGGTGATCCTCAACAAAGCCATGAGCCTTGTCGTCCTCGCCTCCGCCTTGCCGTTCCGGGCGGCGGCGGTTCCCTTCGCGAGCGTTGCCGCGCACTGGACCGTCATCGCCAACCTGCTCGCTGGCAGCCTGCTCGGCGCCTGGCTCGGAGCGGGCTGGGCAACGCGGCTCTCCTCCAAGACGCTCTACCGTGTGATCGCCGCCATGCTCCTCGGCATCGCCCTGGTCCTGGTGCTGGGTCACGACGCGGCGGCGTCCGGGGCCATGTTGACCGGGACGGCGCAGGTGGCGGCGGGCGTCGTCGCCGGCTTCGGGATCGGCATCGTCACGGCGTTGCTGGGCGTGGCCGGCGGAGAGCTGCTGATCCCCACCCTGGTCCTGCTGTTCGGCGCCGACATCAAATTGGCCGGCTCCCTGTCGCTTGCGGTGAGCCTGCCCACCATGCTGGTCGGCTTCGCACGCTACAGCCGCGACTGCAGCTTCGCCGTGCTGCGCGAGAACGGCCGTTTCGTGCTAGCGATGGCGGCCGGGTCCATCGCCGGCAGCTTTCTCGGCGGTCGGCTGCTCAGCCTCGTTTCCAACGCCGTGCTGCTGCCGCTGCTCGCGGTCATCCTGGTGCTATCGGCTTTCAAGGTCTGGCGGCACACGTAGGCGAACGGAAACCGACAAGGGCAAGTGTCCGTCAAACGAGCGGATGCTGTTGGCGAATTCGCTCGTCAGGCGGCCAGCGCGGCGAAGCGAGAGACCCGTGTTGTTGCGAGAGGGCGCTTTGCGAGCCATGCCGCGAGCCGGTCAAGGTTGATGGCTGCCGCTGTGGCCACGCTTTGCAGGCCCGTCTTGGCCAGCCCGCGGTAGCGGGCGCGCCGCAGCCCAAAGCTGTGCAC
>CALMVT010000479.1 GCA_937873175.1 uncultured Acetobacteraceae bacterium
CTGCCGGTTCGCGGTCACGTCCCGGACGACGCTGACCATGCGGACGGGAACCGGAGCGTTGCTGCCGGGATGGCCGGCGAAGTCGACCCGGCCCTTGACGGCAACCCAGCGCAGCACGCCGTCGGCACGGGCGATCCGGCACTCGAACGCCAGGTCGCCCGTGGTCATGGCATCCAGGAAGGCCACCTCGGCGATCGGGCGGTCCTCCGCGAGCACGTGGTCCAGGAAGGTCGCGAGACTCCACCCAGGCGTCGGGTCGGGGTAGCCGAAGATCCGGTCGTGCTGGGGCGAGCAGCGCGCGCCGCCGTGCATCAGGTCCAGATCCCACGTCCCCATGTCGGCGGCATCCAGGGCAAGGCGAAGCCGTGCCTCCCCGTCGCGCGCCTCGCCCAGGACGCGCAGGCGGTCCACCGCGGCTGCGAGCAGGTTGGCGTAGCTGCGCAGGAAGACGAGGTCGGCGTCGGTGAACCGGCGGGGCGTGCGGCTGTCAATCTGCAGGATGCCGAACGGCGGCCTGCCCTGGCCGCCGATGATGACGGCGTCGGCCACTGCCTTCACGCCGTTTTTGATCAGGAACGGCGGGTAGGTGAACCGGGCCTCCGTCGCGATGTCCGGGGAGATCGTCGGCTCCCCCGTTCTCAGGGCATGGCCTTCCGAGCTGTCGTCAGTGGCCTCGAGCGTCACCTCGCCCACCACGCCGGGCGTCCAGCCCACGCCCGCACGCACCAGCAACGAGGTTCCGTCCGTTTGCAGCTCCATGACCTTGGCGAGATCGGTGCCCAAGGCCTCCCCGACCAGGCGGCAAGCCTCGGTCAGGATCTCGTCCAGGTCGTCGGACCGCAGCGCAAGCTCCCCGAACTTCGCCAGGGCGGTCTGCCGCCGCAGCGGCGCCCGGTGGTCGCCCTTCTCCGGATTATTCAAGAGGGTTGCTCCGCGCAGGTCGCCCGGCACGCTTCGGCCGGTCGGTTCGCCTGCTGCGTGTCAGGAAAACGTCCAGTAAATTGGCGGTCGCTGGATAGAGTGCCTCGAGGGATCTGGGCAGCAAGAAGACCCATTCGGGCATCCACCGTGCAGGTGCCCCCTGGCCAGCATCTTTCCGGACACAGCGTGTGTGAGGCTCTGGCCCGGATCGTCGCCGTGGCCCAACATCACTCGAACGGGTTCTTGACTGTCCCGATAGCAACCGGTGCCGACACGGAACCATCGCAAAATTAGCAATCGAAACGTTCCGGGCTCTGGGCACCACGGTCTTTGGTGAGCAAGGCTGTTTTGTGCCGGATACCGGCCAGCACTGGCTCCCACCAAGATGTGGGTACTCGGAAGCCTCGCCGGGCGGATACCAATCGGCGACGGTTACGCGCGCACACGGATGAGCGCCGGGCAATCGAGGAACCGGAACGCCTGAGCTGCGTCTGCATGGCCTGACCCTGGACAAGGCTGGGGGCAGTGCGCCCACATCCCTGATCCCTGCACCATGCTGGCGCTCAGCCCTTCCTACCGCCCGGCAGCAACGCGCCTACCATCTCCCGTGCCGTGTTGGCCAGCACGCTCGCAGTGTCCGGCTCGCCGGTGAACAACGCATGGGCGAAGGTGCGGGCCTGCTTCAGGGTGATGTGCGGCGGCAGCGGCGGCACGTTTGGGTCCGTCACCATGTCCAGCACCACGGGTCGGTCGGCGGCTAGCGCCTCGGCCCAGGCAGGGCCTACACTCTCGGGCGCTTCCACCCGGATGCCGCGCAGGCCCATCAGCTCGGCCATGCCGGCATAGGGCAGGTCCGGAAGCTGCTGCGCCGCGTCGAACTTCGGGTCGCCCACCTGCACCCGTTGCTCCCACGTTACGTAAGCCAAGTCCCGGTTGTTCAACACCAATACGACCAAACGCGGATCCGCCCACCGGCGCCAGTACTTGGCAATGGTGACGAGTTCGCTGATCCCGTTCATCTGCATCGCGCCGTCGCCCACCAGCGCCACCACCGGCCGGTCTGGGTGGGCAAACTTGGCGGCAATGGCATAAGGCACGGCGCAGCCCATGGTGGCCAGCGTGCCGGACACAGACCCCGCCATCCCTGGCCGGAACCGCAGGTCGCGCGCATACCAGACGCTGCTGGTGCCCGAGTCCGCCGTTACAATGCACCGGTCTGGCAGGCGCTCTGACAGCTCCCACGCCACAAGCTGCGGATTGATGGGGTCAGCCGGTTGCCGGGCCTGGGCCTCGGCCTGCTGCCAAGAGTCCACGACCGACGCCTCGATCTTGTCGCGCCATGCCCGGTCCTCACGGACGTTCAGCAAGGGGAGTAGCGCCTGCAGGGTCGCGCCCGCGTCACCCACAAGGTTCACCTCCATCGGGTAGCGCAGGCCCAGCATGGCGGGCTTGATATCCACCTGCACGCCGCGGGCCTGGCCTTCCTTGGGCAGGAACTCGGTATAAGGAAAGCCACTGCCCACCATGAGCAAGGTGTCGCAGCCTTGCATCAGCTCCCAACTCGCCTTTGTGCCCAGGACGCCGATCGATCCGGTGCAGAATGGCACCGTGTCCGGCACCGCGGACTTGCCGAGCAGCGCCTTGGCCACACCTGCCCCCAGCCGCTCCGCCACCGCTGTCACCGCGTCCCCGGCGCCAATGGCACCCGCCCCCACCAGGACCGCCACGCGCTTGCCCTCGTTCAGCACCGCCGCGGCATGGGCGAGCGCCGCTGCGTCCGGCACCACCGGCGACTGCTCCAAGCCCACGCCGGAATGCGTCATGGCATGCTCGCGCGAGGGCTGCTCCATCGGCTCAAGCTGCAGATCGTTAGGAACGATGATGCAGGCGACGGTGCGCTCCGCCTTGGCGATCCGGTAGGCGCGGTCGACCAGGTGCCGCACTTGCGCCGCGGTGCTGGCGGTCTGCACGTAGGCAGCCACGTCCTTGAACAGGGATTGCAGGTCCACGTCCTGCTGGTAGTTGGAGCCGATGGCCGAGCGCGCCTGCTGCCCGACAATGGCCAGCACCGGCTGGTGGTCGAGCTTGGCGTCGTATAGCCCGTTCAGCAGGTGAATGGCGCCGGGTCCAGAGGTGGCGATGCACACGCCGACCTCGCCTCCGGCCTTGCCGGAGAACTTCGCCGTCGCGCAGGCCATCAGGCTGGCCATCTCCTCGTGCCGCACTTGCACGAAATCTATGTCGCCGCCCCGCCGGTCCAAGGCGCCCATCAGGCCGTTGATGCCATCGCCGGGGTAGCCGAACACCCGGTCCACGCCCCACTCTTTGAGGCGGCGCCAAACGAAGTCTCCTACAGTCTCGGCCATGGGTCAGCCCTTCTGATTCGGTCGGGGCGCTCTCCGCCCGGCCTCGGTCGCTGGTGGTGGTGCCCTCGGTGGACTTTCCCCTGTGCGTGAAGGGGTAGGGCAAGATCAGAGCATCACGCGGCGATCGCCATGGCAACCTCGGCATGGTTCAAAGCCGGGTTACAGATGAAGCCGGGTTGACGCTCCCAGGACGGACGATGGCACCCTGACGTTGCAGGTGCGGTGCGAGACGGACCGGTGTGTTGGAGCAGGGGCGAAGCTTCCGAGGGGCAGCCGCAAGGATTTGGCCATTCAGGCCTTGGCGCAATCAGCGGGCCGCTCAAGCAACCAACTAGATCGTCAAGCTCAGTTCGATCACAGCAACCAGGGTGTGCCCTTGAACAAAAAGCGAGAGGGGGCCTGCTCAAGTGATTCGGCTGTGACGTCAGGCGCTCCGTCAGAGGGTGAAGCAGGGATGGTGCCTTTCTTCCCGGCTGCCCCAAAGCTTCCAACGAAGTCGAGCCGACGCCTGCGCGATTGGGTGCGCCAAGCAGGGGGCGTTTGCGACGCAGCTTGAGCTTCCAATGGTTTGCGCTCGGAGCAGGCACCCTGCCCGCCTCGCCGCTCTCAGCGCGCGCCGCAGCCAGAAGCAAGCATTCCCGCACGGCTTCCAAGCTGCCGCTGTCCGCACGCGCCCTCCCCAACAATCCCCGATATTCCCCATCATCTCCTGACAAATCAATCGTGAGACATATCACATTCCTGACGTAACATGCATCTGCTTTATAAATGATACAACGGTGCAGCGTGGACATACTTTTGATCAGCCGAGTGTGCATGCTGCGGGATGCGCTGGTCGCGGCCTTGCAGGACACCTACGGAAACCGGGCCTGCGGCGCGTCCTCGCATGAGGCGGTCGAAGCCGCCCTCGCGGCGTTCGCGCCTAGCCTAGTCGTCGTCGAT
>CALMVT010000480.1 GCA_937873175.1 uncultured Acetobacteraceae bacterium
GATGTTTTGGAGAGGGTTGGAGGGGCAACCGATCCCCGAACTGGGCTTTCAGTTTAGCCCAAAGACGACTCGGGTTCCTGCTTTTCTAAAGTGTTACGAGGATCTCAAGGCATACCTTGCAGAGGGTGGCATGCTTATTGCGCAAACCATAACTAACCAGCGGACCTACTAGCGAAAGAGTTCCGCGATGCGACTTGCAGCCAATCTGAGTGTATCGGCCATGCCGGTAATCTACTATAAGCAGTTATCTATCGAATTATAGGCGTCAGTGATGCCCCAAGACCCCCTGATCGACGCAGCGCTGGCGGCGCGCAGCATGGCCTACGCCCCCTACTCCCGTTTCACCGTCGGCACAGCCCTGCGCACGACGGACGGCGCCACCTACGCCGGCTGCAACGTGGAGAACGCCGCCTATCCCGAGGGCACCTGCGCCGAAGCGGGCGCCATCGCCGCCATGGTGCTGGCCGGCGGGCGGCGCATCGCCGAACTGGTAGTGGCCGGCGGCGGTAGCGCGCCCTGCGCCCCTTGCGGCGGCTGCCGGCAGAAGCTGCGGGAGTTCGCTGGGCCGGAGATGGTTATTCACATCGTGGACGCTGCCGGGCAAACGCTGCTGCGCACCAGCCTGGCCGAGTTGCTGCCGCATTCCTTCGGGCCGGACAACCTGGCGCGTTAGGCCACCCAACGCCGCACATAGGCCAGGCAATCCCGCACCGCTGCCTCGATCACCGGCAACGGCACCGGCTCAGACGCCCGCACCGGCTGCGCGTCCGGAAGCCGTCGCATGCGCAACGGCAGCTCAACGGCAAACGGCAGGTCCGGCCGAACCGCCAGCGCGTCCATGATCGCGCCGCAGTTGATGCCGCCCTGCCCCGGGACAACGAAATGCCAGCCGGAAGCGTCCTGCCGCACGTCCTTCAAGTGAAAATGCACGCACCCCGGCAAGGCCCGAACCGCATCCGCCGCGGCATCAATCCGGCCGGGCCGGTGCGATACGGTGTTGCCGGGGTCGTAGTTCAGCCGCACGGACGGCAGGCCCAGCCGGTCAATCAGCGCCAACCCCTCCGCCGCGTCGTTGATCAGGTTGTCCTCCCCGTTGCCCGGGTTCTCCAACCCGATCGTCAGGCCAAGCGCCGCGGCACGGTCCGCGAGGGGACCGATGTTGGCCATGAACCGCGCCTCGTTCTCGCGCGCCGCCGCGTTGGTGTTGATGACCTGCGCGCCGAGCGCGGCTGCGAACTCCATCCGCCCGGCGAACACCGCCAGCGCATCCGCCCGGCCCAGATCGATGTGCGACGACATGGCGTGGCACCGCAGGCCGCTCGCGTCCAGCCAAGCGCGGTGCTGCCGGGCGCTAGCGGCACCGAATGTGGCCTCGTCGAACGGCTCGGTGTAGCCGACGATGAAGGCCGGCTCGACATGGCGCACGCCGCAACACGCCATGCTGTCGAGGGCGCGCGGGAACTCGTAGCCGTCGTAGGAGGCCGCCGAGATCGAAACGACCGTCACGGCAGGAACCCGGTCGAGAACCACGGCACCTATGACTTCTCCGCCGTGCCGTTCAGTTGGTTGTAGGTGCGGATCAACTGGCTGTCGTCCGCCCGGCCGTGGCCTTGGCCCGATGCCGCCAGGAAAAGCTGGTGCGCCACGGCGGCCATCGGCAGCGCCGCCTTGGCGTCGCGCCCGGCCTCCATGACGATGCCCAGGTCCTTGACGAAGATATCGACGGCGCTGCGCACCTCCGGCTCCGCGTCCAGCATGCGCGGCCCGCGGTCCCGCAGCATCCAGCTTGAAGCGGCCGAGCCGCCGACGATATCCAGCACCGCCGCCGTGTCGATGCCGAGCTTGGCCGCAAGCGCCAGCGCTTCCGCCGCGGCGGCGATGTGCACGCCGCAGAGCAACTGGTTCACCGTCTTGACCACCGCCCCCTGCCCCGGCTTGTCCCCGACATGCACGACCTTGCCGCCCATGGCGTCGAGCACCGGGCGCACCGCGGCGAAGTGCTCGCCCGGCGCCGCCGCCATCACCGTGAGCGACGCGGCGACCGCCCCGGCCACCCCGCCCGACACCGGCGCGTCGATCAAGCGGCGGCTGATCGCCTCCACCCGGTCGGCCAGCGCGGCGACCGCCTGCGGCGGGCACGTGGCCATAAGGATGATGCTTCCGCCTTCCGGCAACGCCGCCGCCGCGCCTGCGTCGAACAGCACGGCCTCCGCCTGCGCCGCGTTGACCACCATCAGCACCAGGGCGTCGGCGCCGGTTGCCGCCTCCGCCGCGGAGGCGGCGCCAGCACCGCCGGCCTCCTTCAGCGCGGCGAGCGCCGCCGGGTTGAGGTCGAAGCCCCGCACGCTGTAGCCGGCTTTCAGCAGGTTCAGCGCCATCGGCAGGCCCATGGCGCCCAGGCCGACGAAGCCGACCGTGCCGGGCGTGTTCACACCGCTCATGCCATCCACCCTTTCACGGACGCGGCCACCGCGTTGGTCGGGCGGCACGCTGTCCCGCCGATGCCGCGCACACCGCCAGCGCCGGGGATCACGGCGGTTTTGCCGGTCAGAAGCATGAAGCAGGCCCTCCCTTTCTGGACTTGTCGGACGAAGGCGGGGCGCTGGCAATCGGAATTCGCGTGGATTCGGCGGCAACGGCGCAAGCAGGGCACGATGGTGCGGACACCCGGGCTTGCTGCACATGGACACAACAGGCGTTAAGTGCATCATGCCAGCAATGCAAGGAGTCGCCATGCGCAAGCTGATCTTGGCTGTTGTCCCGATCTTGTTGCTCGCAGCGGCGGAGCCGGCGTTCCCCCAGGGCGTGCAGATGCCGTCGGCACCCAACGCCACCCCGCCGGCGGGCACGCTTCCCGATGGGCGCACTAGCACGGTGAAGCGGCAGCGCCCGGTGCGCAAACCCCGGCCGGCGCCTCGCCGCACCCAATCCGAGCAGCAGGCGCCAGCCGTCCAAGCCTTGCGGATCGGCTGAGCCGCGTTCCATCGTCCGGGGGGACGCCCCGCCATGCGTCCGTGAAGCGTCGCCGCGGCGTGCGGGACGACGTGCGACCTGGCGTCAACAGCCGCCCCGTGGTGGCCCTGCCGCAGGCCGGGCTTCCAAGCCGGGGTTGATATCGGCTAGGATCAGATCGAACTTGAAACATTGCAAGGCGTGGCCGTGGACCGTCGCGATGATCCTGCCGCGATGCCAGGCGCGGCGTCCGCCACGATGGGCGCCGTGCTGGACCGCCTCGTCCGCTTGGCGGCGCACGTCGCCCAAACAACCGTTGCGGTGCTCAACCGGGGAACAGGCCCGGATGTCCCGGCGGACGCGGCGTTCGGCCTGTCCCGGTTGCAGGCGGAGGCGGTGGCCGGGTTCGACGCGGTCCAGGGCGGCGGCGCCGGCGAAAACGGGACGGTTTGCGCTGGCCTGACAATCCTGCCGGACCTGCGGCGGGACGAGCGGTTCGCCGGGCACGCGCTGGTGGCCGGGCCGCCGCATCTGCGCTTCCTGGCCCATTTGCCGCTGCTTTCCTCCGATGGCGACCGTCTCGGGTTCCTGTGCGTGCTTGACCCGGCCCCTCGCGCCGGCCTCACGGACACGCAGGCGGCGGCGCTGGGCGACATCGCCGGCCTGGTCGCCGCGGCCCGCGCACGGGAGGGCCGGCTCGCGCGGCTTGCGCACGCCACGGGCCACGCGCTCCGGGCGGACCGGATGCTGCGCCTGGTTGCGGAGGCGGCGACCTGCGCCGAGGCGCTGACCAGCCTGCTGGGCGAGCTGTGCCGCCACCACGGCGCCACGGTCGGCCGCATCTGGCAGTTGACGGACCCCGACGAGCGCATAGTGGAGGTCAGCCGGTTCAACGGCGACGGGCTGGACGAGCATTCCTACTACCGCCAGCCGCCCACCGCGCCGGTGACGCGCAGCAACTCCATGACCGCCGGCGCCATCCGCCGCAACGAGCCGCACGCCGTCATCTACTCCCAGGTCGAGCGGCCGGAGCGCTTCGTGCTGCTCCCCGCGGCCATCGCCTCCGGCCTGGCTGCCCAGGTGAGCTACCCGATCTGGGTGCAGGACCAGCGCTTCGGCGTTTCGCTCGCCTTTTCCACGGAGCGGCCGGACCTGGCGGAGATCGTGGCGGACATCGCCTCGCTCGCCAACACCATCCGCCCGGCGCTGTTCCGCAAGGTGACGGAGGAGCGCATCCGCTTCGTGGCCCACCACGACGACCTCACTCAGCTCGCCAACCGCCTGCTGTTCCAGGAGCGCCTGACCGGCGCCATCGCCGCGGCGGCGCGGGGGGAGTACGGCCTCGCCTTGCTTTACCTCGACTTGGACGGGTTCAAGCTGGTCAACGACACGCGCGGCCATGGGGCCGGGGACAAGCTGCTCGCCGCCGTAGCCGCCCGGCTGCGGGAGAACTGCCGGGAATGGGACACGACTGCCCGGATCGGCGGGGACGAGTTCGCAATCATCCAGCGATTGGGCGGCCAGCCCTCCACGGCCACGGCGTTGGCCCTGGCGCAGCGCCTGCTGCATGCCGTGCAGCAGCCGTTCGACATCGACGGGCAGCGCCTCCTGGTAGGCGTGTCGATCGGCATCGCCGTGTATCCCACCGGCGGGGAAACCCCGGACCAACTGTTGCGCAACGCCGACACCGCCCTGTATCGCGCCAAGGAAAGCGGGCGCAACGCGTTTCGCCTGTTTGAGCCGGCCATGGAGGAGCGCCAGCTTGAGCGCGCCCTGATGGAGCGCGATCTGGGCGACGCCGTGGACGGGCGCCATTTCACCCTGGCCTACCAGCCGATCTGCGACGCCGCATCCTTGCAAATCCGCGGACTCGAGGCGCTGCTGCGGTGGAACCATCCGGTGCGCGGGGAGGTCCTGCCGGGCCATTTCGTGTCGCTGGCGGAGGCGAACGGGCTGATCCTGCCGCTCGGCCGCTGGGCGCTTGAGGCGGCGTGCGCCGCGGCAGCGGGGTGGGCGGCGCCGGTCTGCTTGTCCGTCAACTTCTCGCCCTTGCAGTTCCGCCAGCCCGACCTCGCGCAACAGGTGGCCCGCGTGCTGGAAGGGGCCGGGCTGCCCGGCGAGCGGCTCGACATCGAGGTGACGGAAGGCTTGCTGCTCGGCAACTCCGGCATGGTGCTGCGGACCATGCAGGCGCTCAAGGAGCAGGGAATTCGCCTCACGCTGGACGACTTCGGCACCGCCTATGCCAGCCTCAGCACCCTGCGCCGCTTCCCGTTCGACCGCATCAAGATCGACAAGAGCTTCGTCCAGGAGATGGGCCATGACGACAGCTCGCTGGCCATCGTGGAGGCAGTGCTGCTGCTCGGTGCCCGGCTCAACCTCGCCGTGGTGGCCGAGGGGGTGGAAACCGAGGCGCAGCTCGACACGCTGCGCCGCCTCGGCTGCAACCTGGTCCAGGGCTACCTGACGGGACGGCCGATGCCGGAGGACCGGGCGCGCGCGGCAATGCTGCGCGGGACGGCGGCGCCGGCGAAACCGGAACGGTTCTCGCCGGGGTGACAACCGTTCACTTCATCACGCACCCGGAGGTGGTGATCGACCCGGCGTTGCCGGTTGCGCACTGGCCGCTTTCGGCGGTGGGCGCGCGGCGGATGCGCCTTGTCGCCGGGCGGCCCAGGCTTGCGGGGGTGCGGTCCCTGTTCACCAGCACGGAGCGCAAGGCGACGGACGCGGCCGGCCTGCTGGCCGAACGGCTCGGGATCGGCCTCGTCGCCATTGAGGGCTTGGGCGAGAATGATCGGTCCGCGACCGGCTACCTGCCGAAAGCCGAATGCGAGGCGGTCGCGGACGAGTTCTTCGCGCGCTCGGAGCAAAGCGTGCGCGGATGGGAACGCGCGGCCGATGCGCAGCACAGGATCGTGGGCGCCGTCGAGCGGGCGATGGTCCTCGCCGCCGCCGAGGGCGGCATTGCCATCGTGTCGCACGGGGGCGTCGGCGCCCTACTGCTTTGCCACTTGCAAGGCGTGCCGATCAGCCGCGACGCGGACCAGCCCGGCGGCAGGGGCGGCCACGTTTTCTCTTTCGACCGGGCAAGCCGCCGGCTGCTGACGGGCTGGCAGCCTATCGAGGCGTAGGTGCAGGTGATCGCATTTATCCGCCGCACCCTGCTCGGATCAACCGCCCCTGACAGGACCTATTCGATTCGCTGAAAGACGAGAACCACTGGAAGTCCGGTCGAACCAATCAACCTTTCCGTCATCCTGTCACCCTCCACCGTCACGATGCGGGTGGTTTCGTCAGTGTTGTTCCAATTGGGATATGTCGATCCATCAATGTGGCCACCGTTGATATGGCCGTTTTGATCGACTGAATAGGTGCCGTAGGCTCCGATACCACCCTGAACGGCAGCTTTGTTTTCATCAGAAGTGCCGGTCATGCGGCTGTTCGACAAAAATTTCGGTGTATCCGGATTGTTGAGCACGGCAATGTAGTGAAGGTCGCTGGAGAACATCAGCAAACCACTGCCATGGTCTCCAAACATTGCGACTTTCCTGTCATCGGGGTCGGCCACGGCAGAAACCAATTTCCACACGCCAACCATCTCATTCTTCGGTTCCGCGTGCACCGTTAGCGGTGCAAATGCGATGGCGAGCGGTATCATGGCGCTAGTGATCTGCCTCATAACAACCTCCCCTGTTGAGCGGGAGCCTTGAGTCGTTATCATTTTGCTTGCTCCATTGGAGCCGCCTACACCCTATGTAAGGCGAGAGATCTTCCGGCAGGACGCCGCGCCCGCCAGTATGGCCAGGATTGAGAACAGCAGCAGATACCGCATGCTGCAGCGCTGGCCTCGGGCACGGCGCGGGTTTGTGGCACGGCGTCAGATCGGTGGTGTGTACTGATGGTAATACTTGATATACAGACTTTCGATCGTGCCGTCTGCCAGCGCGGCTTTGAGTGCCTCGTCGATCTTGGCTTTGAGTTCGGGGTCGGTCTTCCGCAGCCCAATGCCGGATCCTGGACCAAGAACCCCATTGGCGAACCACGGCCCGAGCCGCTGAAGCTCGGAGCGATCTGGCTCCTTCAAGTCCCCTTCCCTGCCGAGAGCGGCATCGATGTGCCCGGCCAGAAGCTCGCGCATCACATCGTCGATAGTAGGAGAGGTCCGAAGCGCGCTCCCCTGGAAGTAGCGCTCCGCCACCTCGACCCTGGCACCTCCGGCGTCAACGCCAATTACCTTCCCTTTCATCGCCTTGGCGAGAGTATCCATCACCGGCTGGGCAGATGCGGCATCATCGAGTGACACCACATCAGCACCACCCGCGCTGATGGTAGTCAAAAGCGGGCTGGACTTCCGCACCAGAACTCCCTGACGGTTCCCAACAATCGGAGTGGAAAAGTCGATAATCTCCCGGCGCTTGGGAGTGATGGCCAAGACTTCAAATGCCACGTCGATCCGCCCGTTCGGCAAAGCGGATATGAGGCTGGTAAGATCGAACTGCGCCCACTCACACTCCACTTTCATGCGCTTGCAGATGTCCGCCGCAAGGTCGATCTCGAGCCCCTCCAGTGTTCCATCCGGCCGCACGGACGTAGCCGGTGGATCATCAGCCGACGTGCCGAGGCGGAGTTTTGTCCAATCCCTGGCGGTTGCCGTACCAGCCGTAAGCGTCAAAACGACAACGGTCGCGCCCATTGCTCGAAGCAGACCACGGATGGTCATCGCGCCCTCCTGTTTTTTGCTTTTATCGGACAGCTCTCACTTCCAGACAGCCTAACGAGGCTGGTCGTTCAGGAGCATTACCACGATGAATTCTTCGCGACAAAGACTTTACAGGTCTGGCAAGAAGTTTTATACTGAAAGTTGATTGTCTAACAAGAATTTTACTTTTCAGGCAGAGGACGAACTGAAAGCGGCTCGTCGAAGCTAGAAAACGGTCAGAATACACAATCTGGGGCGGACCAATCGAGAAGGTCTGCAATTATCAGTGGCTGACAGTTAAACTGAACCCCTACCAACCGGACGCGGCAGCCCCGCCACCTCTGTCAACGCCCAAGCAATCCCCGGCGCCCCCGCCAAGATCGGCCCGCCCGCAGCGGCGCCGCCCGGCAAAAAGGCGTTCACCGCCGCCCCGGCCTCAATCAGGATCGCCAAGGCGGCGGCGCAGTCCCACAGGTTGATGTGCAGCTCGGCATAGCCGTCCATTCGCCCGGCCGCGACGTCCGCCAAGCCCAGCGCGCCCGAGCCGCCAGCGCGCAGCATGACGCCCGCGTCCAGCACCCGGCGGCACAGCGCCAGGTAGTCGGCGGCGGCGACGCGCGGCGACCACCCGGCCTCGATGATCGCGCGGTCCAGGCGGTCGGTCGCCGCCACCCGGATGGGCGCGCCGTTCAGCGTGGCGCCCTGCCCTTGGCAGCCGGCGAAGACCTCGGCCATGGCGGGCGCGGCCAGCACGCCGAGCAGGAAGCCGTCGCCCTCGATCAGGCCGACCGAAACGCACCAGCGGGGCGCGCCGCGGGCGTAGTTGCTGGTGCCGTCGATGGGGTCCACGACCCAGCGCAGGCGGCCGTCCCGGGTGCGCCCGGCCTCCTCGCCCAAGAAGCCGTCCTCGGGGAAGGCGGCGAGCAGGCCGTCCGACAGGAAGCGCTCCACGGCGCCGTCCGCTTCCGTCAGCCAGTCCTGCCGATCTTTGAGCGTCGCCTGGGGCGCGCCAGGCGGCGGGCGCATCCGCATCGCGAGCGCACCCCCTTGCTCGGCCAGCGCCTGCGCCACGGCGAAGCGGCGGGCGAGCGCGCTCACGACGGGCGGACGCTTGACAGGAGGGCGGCAAGCGGCTGGATGGGCGGCATGAAGCGCATGGTGGTCCTTTTGGGTGTGCTGGCCGTCGCGGGTTGCTCCGGCTACGAGCCACGGGCGGAAACCGACCGCGCCGCGCCGAAATACCAGGCAGACCTGGCGGCATGCCAGCAATCATCGGTGGACGCGGTGAACAAGCGCAACGCCAAGACCGGCCTCGCCTGGATCAGCTCCCCGGTGCGGCGCCCGTTCCAAATCCGCGAGGCGATCCGGTCCTGCGTCCGGGAAAAGGGCTACGCCGTCCCGGGATAGCAGGGGAAGGCTCAAGCGGTCAGCACGTCCAGGCGGTATTTCTCCGCGCGCTGCTGGGTGATGGGGCGCAGCGCCGGGGCGCAGGCGGCGATCATCGCCTCCGCCGCGTCGTCGCCGGTGCAGAAGCCATCGGTCGGGCCGTGCCAGTTGACCAGGACGACCGTGCCGCCGGGCGAAAGCGATTGCAGCGAAAGCCGGGCCGCGGCCGCCCGGTCGGTGTCGTCGAGGTAGTAAAGCACCTCGGAAAACAGGATCAGGTCGAAGGCGCCGGGGGGCCAGTCCTGCGGCACCACCATGCGGGCGAACTGGACGTGCGATTGGTCCTGGCACCGGGTGGCGGCCCCTCGCAGCGCCGCTTCCGCGACATCGGCGGCGAGGATGGCGTCGCAGCGCGCGGCGAGCTGCCGGGTCAGCACGCCGATGGAGCAGCCGACCTCGAAGGCGCGGGCGAAGCGCGGGCGGGGCAGGGCCGCAAGAGTGGTGGCGTATTTGTCGCGCTCGTACTCGCTGGTGGCGAATTTCCACGGGTCCGGGTCGGTCGCGTATAGCCGGTCGAAGTGCTCCGGGGTGACGGGGGGCGACTCTGACATCGGGGTCAGGCGGCGGCGCGGATGGCGGCGGCCTTGACGTCCTCCGCCGCGGCGCCCTGGAAGGTGGCGAAATTATCCTCGAAACGGCTCACCAGCTCGGCGGCGGCGCGGTCATAGGCGGCCTTGTCCGACCAGGCTTGGCGGGGGTCCAGCACCTCGTTCGGGATGCCGGGAATGTCCTGGGGCAGCATCAGCCCGAAGAACGGGTCCTGCACATAGCGGGCGTGCTTGAGGCTGCCGTCCAGCACGGCGCCCAGCAGGGCGCGGGTGTGGCCGATGCCCATGCGCTGGCCGGTGCCATAGGCGCCCCCGGTCCAGCCGGTGTTGACCAGCCAGCAATCGGCGCCGTGCCGGGCGATAAGGTCGGACAGCAGGGCGCCGTACACCTCCGGCCGCCGCGGCAGGAACGGGGCGCCGAAGCAGGTGCTGAAGGTCGCCTGCGGCTCGCTTCCCAGGCCCTTCTCGGTGCCGGCGACCTTGGCGGTGTAGCCGGACAGGAAATGGTACATGGCTTGCGCCGGGCTGAGCTTGCTGATCGGCGGCAGGACGCCAAAGGCGTCCGCGGTCAGCATCACCACGTTGCGCGGCTGCCCGCCGCGGCCGGACAGGTCGCAGTTGGGAATGAACTCGATGGGGTAGCAGGACCGGGTGTTCTCGGTGAGCGACCCGTCGGACAGGTCGAGCCGGCCGTGGGCGTCCGCCACCACGTTCTCCAGCACGGTGCCGAAGCGGTGGGTGGCGGCAAAGATTTCCGGCTCGGCCTCGGCGCTCAGGTTGATCACCTTGGCATAGCAGCCGCCCTCGAAATTGAACACGCCACCTGGTCCCCAGCCGTGCTCGTCGTCGCCGATCAGCGGGCGGTTGGGGTCCGACGACAGGGTGGTCTTGCCGGTGCCGGACAGGCCGAAGAACAGCGCGACCTCGCCGGGGCTGCCGTCCGTGGTGCGGCTGACATTGGCGGAGCAGTGCATGGGCAGCACGCCCTCCGCCGGCAGCTTCCAGTTCATGATGCCGAAGATCGACTTCTTGATCTCGCCCCCGTACTCGCTGCCGGCGATCACGATGACCCGCTCGGTGAGCGAGACGACGATGGCGGTGGCGGAGCGCACCCCGTCGATGGCTGGGTCGGCCTGGAAGCGGGGGGCGTGCAGGATCACGTAGTCGGGCGTGAACCCGGCCAGCTCCGCAGGCTTCGGCCGGATGAACATGTTGCGGGCGAACAGGGTGTGCCAGGCTTCCGTGCTGACCAGGCGGACGCGGACGCGGTGGGCGGGGTCGGCGCCGGCATACAGGTCCTGGGTGAACAGCTCCTGGCCCTGCAGGTAGCCCTGGACGCGCGATTTCAGGATTGCGTAGTGCGACGGCGCCAGCTTCTGGTTGCCATGGCGCCACCACACGTCGGCCGAGATTTCGGGTTCGTCCACCATGAACTTGTCCGCGACGGAGCGGCCGGTGTGGGCGCCGGTCTTGACGACCAGGGCGCCATCGGCCGAAAGCGTGCCCTCGTTGCGGCGCAGCGCGTGGGCGACGAGCTGCGGGGCCGACAGGTTGGCGTGCACTGTGCTGCCGGGGAACACGTGGGTGCCGGCAAGGGCGGACGCGGCATCTGTCTGGAAAGACACTGTGTTTGCTCCCTGGAACGGTCCTGCCCGCGGGAAGGACGTGTTGGTGGGTTCATGCCTATTAGGCAAGGCGTTTTGCAGCGTCCAGCGTCGTTTCGTACTAAGCTTGCGCCATTTTCGCGAGGCGGACCAGTTCGGTCCGGATGCCGCCGGCGTCCGTGACCGGGGCGGACCAGGGGACGCGGAGCACCGTTTCCTCGTGGGCCAGGTCGCAGCCGTCCACGTCGCAGGCCACCATGCGCCACCCCGGCCCGTCCGCGCCGCGGGCGGCGGCGATCCGGTTGAGCGCGTCGGCGTGGTCGTCGTTGCAATGGGCGAGGATGCCGGCTTCCGCGGCGGCGACCGCTTCTACCGCGGCCGGGTCCCAGGCCAGGTCGGCCTGGCGCAGCCGCGTGGCGCTGGCGAAACCGCCGATATACAGCCCGGCCTTCGGTGCCACCCGCCAAAGCTGGAAATCCCCGAACCCCGCGTAAAAGGCGGCGTAAGGATGCAGCGCCACCCAGCGCGCCTTGAGCGCCGGGTCAGGCTCGGGCGCGGCCAGTCCGGTGATGGTCAAGCGGGGGGCGGTTTGCGGGTTGGCTTCAACTGGCTCCCCGGCCACCATCACGGCGCAGCGCGGCTCGTCGCGCAGGTGGCGCGTGTGCTCCGACAAGCCGGACAACAGCAGCAGCACTGAGCCGTCGGGCGCTGCGGCGGGCGTCACCAAGGACGCGAAGGGCTGACCGTCGCCGCTGGTCGCCAGCGTCCCGGCCCGGGAAGCGCGCAGCAGGGCGCGGGCATCCGGAACGGGTGTGGGCGTCGGCGTGGCGGCCTGGGTACTGGACATTACGATGCTCCCTGCATTCCGCCGTTGTTCATCCCCACATTAGAGTGCACATGCTAGGCGTCCACCATGCTGCCCGGCCCCAAGCTTAGGTTATCGAAAGCGACACGTCCATGAAGCAGACCATCGCATTGGTTGATGACGACCGCAATATATTGACCTCTGTGTCCATGACCCTGGAAGCGGAGGGTTTCCTGGTCCGCACCTACACGGACGGGGAAAGCGCCTTGCAGGGCCTGACCGCGAAGCCGGTTGATCTGGCGGTGCTGGACATCAAGATGCCGCGCATGGACGGGATGGAGCTGCTGCAGCGGCTGCGGGCGCGCAGCCAGCTTCCGGTAATCTTCCTCACCAGCAAGGACGAGGAGGTGGACGAGCTGATGGGCCTGCGGCTCGGCGCCGACGACTACATCACCAAGCCATTCAGCCAGCGCCTGCTGATCGAGCGCATCCGGGCGCTGCTGCGCCGCAATGAGACCAGCCGCGCCGAAGGGTCCGGTGCGGCGCCGGGCGGGGTCATGGTGCGCGGCGACTTGGTGCTCGATGAGACAAAGCACCAATGCGCGTGGCGAGGGCGGGACATCCAGTTGACGGTGACCGAGTTCCTGCTGGTTAAGGCGCTGGCGGCCCGGCCCGGCATGGTGAAGTCGCGGGACCAGCTGATCGACGCGGCTTACGGCGAAAGCATCTACGTCGATGACCGCACCATCGACAGCCACGTGAAGCGGGTGCGCAAGAAGTTCCGCACCACCGATGACAGCTTCGACCACATCGAAACGCTTTACGGCATCGGCTACCGCTACAAGGACCAGTGAAAAGGGGACCAATGAGGGGGCGCAGATGATCCATGCCTGACAGCGGCGGCAGCGTGGCGGCATCCGCCCTCCCG
>CALMVT010000481.1 GCA_937873175.1 uncultured Acetobacteraceae bacterium
TCAGATACTGGTTGCCGGACGGCCGCACGTTGCCGATCACCGGCACCCGGCGGCTATACCGCTCGAAGTCGTCCAGCCCGATCTCCTGCCCGGCGCGTCGGGCCATGGCAATCAGGTGAATGATGGCGTTGGTGGAGCAGCCCATCGCCATGGCGACGGCAATGGCGTTCTCAAAGGCCTGCCGGGTCAGGATGCGCCGGGGCGTCAGGTCCTCCCACACCATGTCCACGATGCGCCGCCCGCTTTCGGACGCCAGCCGAATATGTCCGGCGTCCGCCGCGGGGATGGATGACCCGCCCGGCAGCACGGTGCCGCAGGCCTCGGCGATGGCGGTCATGGTGGAGGCCGTGCCCATGGTCATGCAGGTGCCGTAAGAGCGGGCGATGCCGCCCTCCACGCCCAGCCAGTCCTGGTCGGTGATCTTCCCCGCCCGCAGTTCGTCCCAGTATTTCCAACTGTCGGACCCGCTGCCCAGGGTCTTGCCTTGCCAGTTGCCGCGCAGCATGGGGCCGGCGGGCACGAAGATGGCCGGGATGTTCATGCTGGTGGCGCCCAGCAGCAGCGCAGGCGTCGTCTTGTCGCAGCCGCCCATCAGCACCGCGCCGTCCACAGGGTGGGAGCGCAGCAACTCCTCCGTTTCCATGGCCAGCATGTTGCGGTACATCATCGTGGTCGGCTTGACGTAGCTTTCCGACACGGACAGCGCCGGCAGCTCCACCGGGAAGCCGCCAGCCATCAGGATGCCGCGCTTCACGTCGTCCACGCGCGTCTTGAAGTGCATGTGGCAAGGCTGCAGGTCGGACCAGGTGTTCAGGATCGCGATCACCGGCTTGCCCGTCCATTCCTCCGGCGCGTAGCCCATCTGCATGGCGCGGCTCCGGTGGCCAAAGGAGCGCAGGTCGGCCGGACCGAACCAGCGGCGGCTGCGCAGCTCCTCCGGCGTCTTGCGGCGGCGCAACGGGCCGTCGGGCACGTCGCCGGGTTCCAGGTGCGCAGGCGTTTGGGGGGTGTCTGGCATGGGGTGCCTCCTTCTTACGCGGCGGTTTCGGGCCGCAGTTCCAGGCGCTTGATCTCGCCGACGATCACAAGATAGCTCAGGATCGCGACGGCGGCGTTGGCGCCGATGAACACCAACGCGCCGTTGAACGACCCGGTGCCCTGGATGATGTAGCCGATTACGATGGGCGTCGTGATGGACGAGATATTGCCGAACATGTTGAACAGCCCCCCGCTCAGCCCGGCGATCTGCCGCGGCGCGGTGTCGCTGATCACGGCCCAGCCGAGCGCGCCGATGCCCTTTCCGAAAAAGGACAGGGCCATGATGACGACGACCAGCCACTGCGCATCGACGTAGTTGCACAGGATCATGCTCATGGACAGCAGCATGCCGACCACGATGGGCGTCTTGCGCGCCACCGTCAGCGAGCGCCCGGTTTTCAGCAGGCGGTCCGACCACACCCCGCCCAGCACCCCGCCGGCAAAGCCGCAGATTGCGGGGACGGAGGCGATGATGCCAGCGTTCAGGATGCTCATGCCCCGCTGCTGCACCAGGTACACCGGGAACCAAGTGATGAAGAAGTAGGTGATCGCGTTGATGCAGAACTGCCCGAGGTAGATGCCCAGCATCATCCGGTTCCGCACCAGCTCGCCCAGGCGGGACAGCGTGGCGGCTGCGCTGCCCGGCGCGGCGGCGGGCTGGCCGTCAGGCTTCGCGTCCAGGTTCACCAGGGCGCCGCCGCGCTCCATGGCGTCCAGCTCGGCCGGGCGGAGGCGGGGGTGCAGCCGCGGCGTGTACACCACCTTCAGCCACACCAGGCTGACCAGGATGCCGACCAGGCCCATGAAGTAAAACACCACCGGCCAGCCGTAATGGACCGTGAGGTAGCCCATGATGGGCGCGAACAGCACGGTTGCGAAGTACTGCGCGGAGTTGAAGATGGCCGACGCCGTCCCACGCTCGCTCGCGGGGAACCAGGCCGCCACGATCCGCCCGTTGGCCGGAAAGGACGGCGCTTCCGCGAAGCCCACCATGAAGCGCAGCGCGAACAGCGCATACACGGCGGCCGTGGCGCCCACGGCCCACACCCCGCCCTGCAGCAGGGTGAACACGGACCAGACGAAGATGCTGAGGAAATACACCCGCTTCGACCCGAACCGGTCCAAGAGCCAGCCACCCGGGATCTGACCGATCACGTAGGCCCAGCCGAAGGCGGAGAACACCCAGCCCATCTGCGCCGCGCTCAGCCCGAGGTCCCGGGTCAGCGCCGGCCCGGCAATCGCCAGCGTCGCGCGGTCCGCGTAGTTGACCATCGTCACCGCGAACAGCATCGCGACAATGGAATAGCGCACGCGGCCGATAGCCAGGCCCGCCGTGCTCGTGGTGGCTGTGGACATTCCCGTCTCCCATGGCGGCCTTTGCGGCCTTATTGCGTCAGGCGGTTCTATCCGCCTGCTTGAGCCTCCAATGCTTCGGTCAGCAGGTCCAGCAGCGCGAGCGCGAAGCCGCGCATGTTGGCGGCGCGGTCGCCGTGCCCGGTTTCCAGCGTGGCGACGCGCTCAACAGGGCCGCTCACGGCGATGCAGGTGTGGCCCGGCGCGTCGCCGTAGCGGTTGCCGTCCGGGCCGGCCGCCCCGGTCTCGGCGACGCCCCATGTGGCGCCGAGGCGATCCCGCACCGTGCGGGCCAGCAGCAGGGCATACGGCTCAGACGCTGACCGGATGCCCTGCATCTCCTCCGGCGCGACGCCAAGGAGGGCGGTCCGCGCGCGGGCCGTGTAAACCACGGCGCCGCCCTGGAAATAAGCGCTGGCGCCCGGCACTGACAGCAGGGCCGCGGAGACCAGGCCGCCCGAGGAGCTTTCGGCGACGCCGATTGTTTCCCGCCGCGCCTTGAGCAGCGCGCCGAGCCGCTCGGCCTTGGGCAGCAGAACTTGCATCGGGAGTCCTTTCGCGGGTGGCGCCTACCCTGCCGCAGGACAGTGACCGGATCAACGGCGGGCGCCGGCAGTTCAAAGGCGTGACCCCCGCCGTTATAGTGGGCGCATGCACCCGACAAACATCGTCCAGGACAATGGCCCGGCCACCGTCCCCGGCCGCGCCGATCCGGCATGACAGCCGCAGGGCAGGGTGCCGGAAGCGCAGCGGACGCCGTTCCCCGCGACGAGGGCCCATGGCTGATCCTGCCGGGGTTCATGCCGGACGCCTTGGGCTTCGCGGCGCGGACCACGCTGGCGGTGCTGCTGGCCTATTTCGTCGCCTTTGCCATCCAGCTCGACACCGCGTCGAGCGCCGGGCTGACCGTGGCGATCGTGGCGCAGCCGACGCCCGGCATGGCAATGTCCAAGGCGCTGTATCGCGTGCTCGGCACGCTGCTGGGCGGCGCGGTCGCGTTCGCGCTGGTGGCGCTGTTTCCGCAGGACCGCACCATGCTGCTGATGGCATTCACCCTCTGGCTCGGCGCCTGCACCTTTGTCGCGGCGCTGCTGCGGGATTTCCGGTCCTATGGGGCGGTGCTGTGCGGCTACACGGTGGCCATCATCGCCATCTCGGGCATCGACGCGCCGGACGGGGTGTTCCTCGCCACGCTGAACCGGGTGGCGGCCATCCTGCTGGGCGTCGCGTGCGTCGCGGCGGTGAACGCCCTGTTCTCCCGCGCCGTCGCGTTCGAGGCGCTGGTGGCGGCGCTGCGGCGGCGGCTCGCGGCGGCGGAGGCGTTGGCGCTGTCGGCGCTGACCGGGCAGGACCTGCCGAGCGAGCCGTTGCCGGCGCAGGAAGGCGCGAGCATCCTGGCGCTCCGCACCGACGCCAGCTATGCCGCGACGGAGTTGCCGAACGGGCGGGCGCGCAACGCGGGCGCGCGGGCGGCGATTGCCGGGCTGCTCGGCATGCTGTTCGCCAGCCGCGCCATTGCCACCGGGCTGAAACTGCCGACGGACGCCGTGACCCGGCGCGCCCTGGACGCGGCGGCGGCACGGCTGCGCGATGGGGGAGCCGGCGACGCTGGCCCGGCCCCGCTTGACGTGCTGCCGGCGGACCCGCTCGCGGCGGCGCTGCTGGACCGCTCCCGGGACCTGCTGCGGCATCACGCGCTGACGCGGGACGGGCTGCGGGCGCTTGAAACGGGCGACGTTCCGGCGCCGCCGGTCCGCCTGCCCGTGCATTACGACGTGGTCGGCGCCGGGCTGAGCGCCGCGCGCACGGTGATCGCGGTCGGGCTGGGGAGCGTATTCTGCATCCTTGCCGGTTGGCCCGGCGCCACCGGCCTCCTGGTGCAGCAGGCGGCATTCACCGCCCTGCTGGGGATGCAGCCGAACCCGTCCGCCGCGGGCGTGGCCATGGGACTGAGCCTGCCGGCGCCCGCCCTGGCCGCCGGCATCATCGGCTTCGTGCTGCTGCCCCAAGCGTCCGGGTTTGAAATGTTCGCCCTGGCCACGGCACCGTTCGTGTTCGCGGCTGCCCTGGCCGCCCGGCATCCGGCTTTGGCGCGGTTCGGGCCGGGCTTGCTGCTCTACTTGCTGCTGCTGCTGTCCCCGGCCAACACCGAGAGCTTCGACTTCGCGACGTACATGAACGCCCTCCTGGTTCAGGTCATGGCCGTGGTGTTCATGGTGCTGGCGTTCCGCCTCGTGCTGCCGGTGTCGCGCCGGCGCCGGCTGGCGCGGGTGGCGGATGCCATCGGACGGCAGGTGCGCCGCACGCTGGCGGGACGGCAGGACGGCCATGACCTGATCGCCGCTCGCTGCCTGCTCGCGGACCGGCTCGCCCAGGTCCAGGTCTGGCTCGGCGAGGCCACGCCCGCGCGCCTGGCCGTGCTGAACCGGCTTTCGGCGTTCACGGAGCTGGAGGCGACGCTGCGCCGCGCCCGAGCAGGGCTGCACGCGCTCGGCCGGGCAATGCCGCCGCCCGACCCGGACGGGTTCGAGGCGATGGCCCGCGCGTTGCTCGCAGACGATTACGCTTTGGGAGAGGCGCGGCGCGCGGCGCTGCAGGCCGCTGCCGGCTTGTATGGCGCGGCGGTGCTGCTGCGGCGGCACCGCCGGGCGCTTCGCCGCTACGGCGTGACCGGGGGGCGTGCCGATGTGGCGTGAAACAAACATAGCCGGCGTGTTCTTCTCGCCGTTGGTGGCGTATATGCTGGCGGCCCTGCTGATCTACCTTCCGCTGCGTTGGCTGCTGATCCGGCTGGGCCTGCTCCATTGGGTTTGGAACCCGGCTTTGGCGGAAACCGGCCTTTACATCTGCCTGCTGGGCGCGCTGGTGGCGCTGCTGTGACGAAGGGCTGACCGTGTTCCCGTTTCCATCAACCTTTGCACCCGCCTGATGCTCGGCCAAGCCCGCCGCACGGTCCGGGTAGCCGCGACCGTCGCCATCCTGGCCGCGGCCCTGTTCGCAGGCGTCGTCATCTGGACCCACTACGTCAGCGGCCCCTGGACCCGCGACGGCCAGGTGCTGGTCAACGTGGTCAACATCGCGCCGGAAGTGTCGGGCCGCATCATCACGCTGCATGTCGCGGACAACCAGGAGGTGCGCCGCGGCGACCTGCTGTATGACATCGACCCCGTGGACTACGAGGTCGCGGTGGCGACCGCCGAGGCCAACGTGAACAGCAGGCAGGCCGACCTCAAGACAAAGCAGGAGCAGGCGGCACGGCGGGCCAGCCTGACCACGCTGTCCACGTCCACAGAGGAACTGCAACGCTTCCAAGGCGACTCCGAGATCGCCGCCGCGGCCTACGCCAGCGCGGTCGCGCAGGCCAGCCAGGCCCGCATCGACCTGAAACGCACCCACGTCGTGTCGCCGGTGGACGGCTACGTGACCAACCTGCAATTGCGGCAAGGCGATTACGCCACCAAGGGCACCCGCAACATCGCCGTGGTGGACAGGGACAGCTTCTGGGTGGTGGGTTATTTCGAGGAAACCAAGCTCCGCGGCATCCGCGTGGGCGACCCGGCGGTGGCGGCGCTGATGGGGTATCCGGACCCGGTGCGCGGGCACGTGGAAAGCGTGGCCCGGGGCATCAACACGCCGAACACCGTGCCGGGCGAGCTGGGGCTGGCCACGGTGAACCCGGTGTTCACTTGGGTGCGCCTGGCGCAGCGCATCCCCGTGCGCATCCACATCGACCATGTGCCGGACACGGTGCACCTCGCGGCGGGGATGACGGCGACGGTCACGGTCGGGCCGGACGCGGCGCCGGATTCGGCGCGTGGGGCGCTGTCGCGGTTGGTTTCGCCGGGCAGCTAGAAACCCAGCGCCGCTACGCCGCCGCAGCCTGCGGGAAGGTCGGCCCGTCCCCCGCGACGGTGGTGCGGCGCATGTCGCGCACCTGGCCGGCGTCGAAGCGGCGGACGCGGTGCATGGTTTGCCGGTTGTCCCACATCACCAGGTCGAACGGCTGCCAGCGGTGCACGTATACGAATTGCGGCTGCGTCGCGTGTTCGTTGAGGTCGCGCAAGAAAGCGCGCGCTTCCGGCACCGGCCACCCCACGATCTCCCCGGCGTGCGACGACAAGTAGAGCGACCGGCGCCCGGTCTTCGGATGCGTGCGCACCAGGCGCTGCCGCACCGGCGCGAACATCGCCCGCTCCTCCGCGGAAAGCGTGTCGAAGCCGAGGGCGCCGCGGGAATACATCAGCGAGTGCTCGCAAACCAGGTCCTCTACCTCGTCCCGGGTCCGCGGGTCCAGCGCGTCGTAGGCGGCCCGCATGTCGGCGAACTCGGTATTGCCGCCGGAGGTGGCCACCACCCGTCCCGATAGGATCGAGTACTTTGCCGGCGTCGCGCGGAACGAGCTGTCCGAATGCCAAAGCTGGTTGCCGAGATTGAACATCCGGCGCCGGTCGTCGCGGGCCAGCGGCTTGCCGTGCTGGTCGAGGTTGGACACGTCGGCCAATTGCGGGTCGAGCCGCCGCTGGTCCTTCGGAGTGACGTTGCCGCCGGCGGTCTCCTCCAACGCGCCGAAGTTCAGGGTAAAGGCCACCTGCTGCTCGTCGGTGATGCGCTGCGCCGGGAACACCAGAACCGCGTGCTCGTCCATGCCGGCCTCGATCGCGGCCACCTGGCCCGGGTCGAGCGGCCGGGTCAGGTCCAGCCCGGTGACCCGCGCCGCCAGCGTGGGACCCAGTGGTTCAATGGACATCGCCATGCCATGCTCCATTTTTCAGGCCGTTCCTTCTGCCTGGATGCTAAACTCTGCCGATCCTGATGTCAGCCCTCGGCCTTACCGCCCGGCGAACTTCGGCGTCCGCCGCTCCGCCATCGCCCTGACTCCTTCGGCAAAGTCGGCCGTCTCGAAATGCCGCTGCTGCTCGCTCAGCTCGTGGTCGGTGATCGCCTCCACCGCGTCGGCAAGGCCGCGGCGCAGCGTCCGGCGCGTGGCCGCCACGGCGAGCGGGGCGGACCCGGCGATCTCCGCCGCGAGCGCCAGCGCCGCCGAGCGCAGGCTCTCTTGCGGCGCCAGCACATCGACCAACCCGATGGCGTGCGCCTCCTCGCCGCCGATCCGCCGCCCGGTGTAGAACAGCAGCGCCGCCTTTTGCTCCCCGACCACGCGGGGCAGCGTCACGCTCAGGCCGAAGCCGGGGTGGAAGCCGAGGCGGTTGAAGTTGGCGGCAAAGCGGGACTCGGCCGAGGCCACGCGGAAATCCGCCACCATCGCCAGCCCCAGCCCGCCGCCAACGGCCGCGCCCTGCACCGCGGCCACGACCGGGGTTTCGCAGCGGAACAGCCGCACCGCCTGCTGATACAGGTGCCCGCCGTCCCGGTCGCCCACCGTGTCCCGCGCGGGCGCGCTGAAGTCCGCCCCGGCGCAGAAGTTCCGGCCCTCCGCGGCCAGCAGGATGCAGCGGCACCCGGGGTCCGCGTCGAACGCCTCGAAAGCCTGCGCCAGGTCGGCGATCAGCGGCCGGTCAAAGTAGTTGTGCGGCGGGCGGCAGATTTCGGCGATGCCGACATGGCCCTCCATCCCCATCTGAACATCGCTCATCAAGCCCCCTCCGGCATGGCGATCATCGCAATCCTAGCCCCCGTGCAATGATGCCGCGCAAGATCTCCCGCGTGCCGCCGCGCAGCGAGAAGGACGGTGCCGTCAGCACCAGATGCGCCAGCACGGCGGCCAGCGGCGGGCTGCCGTCCTCCTCCGACGGCTCGGCATCGACCAGCAGGCGCACGGTTTCCACGGTGTCCTGTTCCAAAGTATTGCCGAGGTCTTTGACCAGCGCCGCTTGCAGCGCCGGGTCCTTGCCCGCCTGCAGCATGCCGGCGACGGAGCGCGACAAGCGGCGGAGCGCCAGGGTGTGCGAAACGAGCCGGCCCACCGCGACCGCCGCGCGCTCCGGCGCCGCGGGACCCAGGGCGCGCACGGCTTCCGTGAGCAGGGCAAAGGCGGACAGGAAGCGGTCGGGGCTGCTGCGCTCAAAGGCAAGCTCGGCCGTGACCTGCGCCCAGCCGTCGCCTTCCCGGCCAAGCAGCGCGTCCTCCGGCAGCAGCAGGTCCTCGATGACGACCTCGTTGAAATGGTGCGCGCCGCGCATGTCGAGGATCGGCCGCACCGTTAGGCCGCTGCCGCGGGCCTGCTCTATGTCCACCAGGAACTGGCTGGCGCCCCCGTGGCGGTCGCCTTCCGTGGCGCCGGTGCGGCAGAACAGGATCATGTAGTCGGCTTGGTGCGCTCCCGAGGTCCACAGCTTCGTCCCGTTGGCCAGCCAGCCGCGCTGCACCCGCTGCGCCCGGGTGCGCGCGGCGGCAAGGTCCGATCCGCTGTCCGGCTCGCTCATTCCGATGCAGAAGGAGCACGCGCCGGCGGCGATACGCGGCAGAATCTGCTGGCGCTGCGCTTCCGTGCCGTGGCGCAGGATGCTGGGGCCGCTTTGCCGGTCGGCGATCCAGTGGTGGCCCACGGGGGCGCCGGCGGCGAGCATCTCCTCCAGCACCACGTAGCGGTCCAGCGCGCTGCGCTCGTGCCCGCCATAGCGTTTCGGCCAAGTCATGCCGATCCAGCCCCGTTCGCCCATCTTGCGGCTGAACGCCGGGTCGCTGCCGCTCCAGGAGGCGGCGCGCTGCAGCGGGGTGCGGCCGGGCATCTCGTCGGCGAGAAAGCGCCGCACTTCCCCGCGAAGCGCCTCCGCCCCGGCGTCGACGGGCGGCGTCGCGAAGGTGAGCATCTGCATGGCGGTCACGCGGCGGTCAGCAAGGGCCACAGCCCGTCCGGCCCGGCCGCCAGCACGGCGCGGCCGACGACGCCGTTCCACTCAGCCTCGTTGCCGAACTCGTCGCGCCAGGACCACAGGCGGCGCGTGGCGAAGTGCAGTTCGTACTCCTGGGTGAAGCCGATCGCGCCGTGCGCCTGGTGCGCCAGCCCGGCGGCGATGCTCGCGGCTTCCCCGGCGCGCGCCTTGGCCGCGCCGACCCGCAGCAGGTCGAGGCCGCCCGCCAACGCGTCGGTCGCCATGTCGGCGGCGGCGAGCGCGGCGGCCGCCTGCCCGGCCATGACCGCCAGGCTGTGCTGGATCGCCTGGAACTTGCCGATGGGCCGGCCGAACTGCACCCGGATTTGCGCATACTGCACGCTGAGCGACAGGGCACGGGACAGCGCGCCGGCAATCTGCACGGTGCGCACCGCGGCGCCCGCCGCGCGGAGCTGCGCGGGTCCGAACGGCGCCGCTGCCGCGTCCGCGGCCAGCACTGTGTCAACGGTTATCGTGTCCCGCGGCTCGCCAGCCAGGTTGCGGTCGCGCCGGGCCAGGGTGAAGCTGTCCGGGTGGAGCAGCGCGACCGTGGGACCGTCCGGCCCCTCCGCCAATACCGCGATTGCCGCAGCATCCCGCGCCCAAGGGACGCGGCTTGCCGTGCCGGTCAGATGCCATCCGTCCTCGGCCCGGCGCAGGGTCAGCACGTCGCGCAGGCGCACCGGCGCCACGGTCAGCGCACCCTCCGGCACCGGCAGGCCGGCCTCCGCGAGCAGCCAGCCGGCGAGCATGGTCTCGGCGAGCGGGATCGGCGCGGCGTGGGCGGCGGCGATCCGGAGCAGCGCCATCGCCTCCGCCACCGTGGCGCCGACGCCGCCGGCATGCTCCGGCAGCAGCGCGGCGGTGAACCCGGCCCTTATCAGGGCGTCCCACAGCGATTGCGGGAACACGCCATGCTCGGCGGCGCGGACCACGGCCTTGCCGGCGTAGGCGGCGAACAAACGCTCCGCGCTGTCGGCGAGTGGGTCGCTCATGGGGTGCTCCTCCATCGGACAGGCCCCGTGATGTTAGGACCATCGCCGTCCGATACGCCAATCCCAATGAAGCCAGCGCCGGCAACCGGCCTGCACGCCCGGCGTTGCCGCGCGATGGATCTGACCGAAAAGGCGCTGGACGTTCACCACAGGCTGTGCCGGGAGTACGGGTGCCCCATCGCCTACTTCCACGCGCTCGACCCGCTCAGCGAGCTGGTCAGCTCCCTGCTGTCCCACCGAACGCGCAATGCCGACAGCGGGGCGGCGTTCAAGGCGCTGCGCGAGCGGTTCCCCGATTGGGCCGCGGTGGTCGCCGCGCCTACGGCGGCGGTGCAGGCGGCCATCGTGCGCGTCACCTGGCCGGAGCAAAAGGCGCCGCGCATCCAGGCCATCCTGCGCGCGATCCAGGCGGAGCGCGGCGCGCTGTCGCTCGACTTCCTGGCCGACCTGTCCGTGGAGGAAGCGCGCGCCTGGCTGGAACGGCTGCCCGGCATCGGGCCGAAAACCAGCGCCGCGGTGCTCAGCTTCAGCATGCTGCGCCGCCCGGCGCTGCCGGTGGACAGCCATCACCACCGGGTCGCCGCCCGCACCGGGCTGATCCCGTCGGGCCTGGCGGTCGGGCCGTCGCACCGGGTTCTCGCCGGGCAACTGCCGCCGGATTGGGACGCGCAGCAGGTGTATGACAACCACGAGGTGCTGATGCTGCACGGCCAGCGCTGCTGCTTCTACCGCAACCCCGCCTGCGGGCGCTGCGTGCTGCTGGACCTTTGCCCGACCGGGCAGGCGCTGATGCAATCCGCCGCGGGGCCGGGCGGCGCCGACCCGGCTGCCTTGCCGGTTTAGGGGCGGTTCACTCCGGTGAGGCCGCGGCGGTCGAGCCAGGCGAGAAGCCGCGCATTCACGGTGTCGGGCGCTTCCTGCTGCACCCAATGCGAAACACCGGGCAGGCGTTCCAGCGTGAAATCGGCGACGTAGGGTTCGTAACCTTCCGTCAGTTCCAGCCCGAGCGCCGTGTCCTCCTCGCCCCAAACCATCAGGGTCGGCACCTCGATGACTAGGGACGTCGCCGCAGCTTTGGAAAGGCTGGTGACGTTGGCCCGGTAATAGTTGAGCATCGCGGTCATCGCGCCGGGCCGCAGCGCGTTCCGCCGGTAATGTTCCAGCACGTCGGGCGGGAACGCCGCCTTGTTGACCGCCATGCCGTGAAAGGATTGCGCAACGGCGCGGGCTCGCCCGGCGGTGAGCAGTGCCTCCGGCAGCCAGGGCAGTTGGAAGAACCCGACGTACCAGGACCGCCCGCGCTGCGCCCAGGAGTGGCGCAGGACGTGGCGGAACACCGCCGGGTGCGGCACGTTCATGATCACCAAGCCATCGAGCGGCCGAGTTCGCGCCATGGCGAGGTTCCAGGCGATCATTGCTCCCCAGTCATGCCCGACCAGCAAGCGCCGGCGCGCGCCGAGCGCGTCGAACAGGGCAGCGGCGTCCGCGACCAAGTGCTCGATGCGGTAAGCGTCGCGGTCCGCCGGCCGGCTGCTGTCGCCGTAGCCGCGCAGGTCCGGGGCGACGGCGCGCCATCCCGCCGCAGCCAGCGCCGGAAGCTGGAACCGCCAGGAGAACCGGCATTCCGGGAAGCCGTGCAGGCACAACGCCACCGCGTCGCCCTCGCCGGCCTCGTCCACCGCGAAGGTCTGGCCATTCGCTTCGATGCGTCGGGTGGAGATTGCCGCCACGCTCACGCGGCCGGGCAGATGAGGACCTTGCCGACGGTTTCGCGCCGGGCAAGGCGGTCCAGCGCTTCCTGCGCGTCCTCCAGCGGGAAGCGCGCGCCGATCAACGGCGACAGCCGACCCGCGCGGTAAAGCGCCAGCACGGCATCCGCGACCCCCTCCGCCGCGGCGGGATCGCGCTTGCAGACCTCGCCCCAGAACACGCCCATGGCCGAGGCGTCCTTCAACAACAGCCGGTTGGCCGGCAGGTCCGAGATCGACCCGGCGGCGAAGCCGATCACCAGGTAGCGACCGCGCCAGGCCAGGCCGCGCAAGCTTTGCACGCCGACCTCGCCGCCCACGGGGTCATAGATCACGTCGGCCCCGCGGCCCCCGGTCGCGGCGCGCAGCCGGTCCACCCAATCGGGTGCTGCGTAGTCGATCACCTCGTCCGCGCCGAGACCGCGGCACAGTTCGCGCTTCTCCGCCGTGCCCGCCGTCGCGATCACCCGGGCGCCTGCGGCCTTGGCGATCTGCACCGCGGCGCTGCCCACGCCGCCGGCTGCCGCGTGCACCAGCACCGTTTCGCCGGGTTGCAGCCCCGCGCGGTTGTGCAGGGCGTAGAAGCCGGTCGGGTAGTTGACGCCGAGCAGCACCAGCGCCGCTTCCGCCGGCACGCCGTCCGGCACCGGGCGGGCGGCGGCGCATGGCACCAGCGCCTGCTCGGCGAAGGCGCCGGTCTCGATGCTGGCGCAGATGCGGGCGCCGGGCGCGAGCGGGGCCTCGGCGCCGGCCGCCGTGACGGTGCCGACGACCTCCACGCCCGGCGTGAAGGGCAGGGCCGGCTTGCGCTGGTAACGGCCGCGCAGCATGAGGGTGTCGAGGAAGTTCACCCCCGCCGCCTCGACCTGCACCAGGTAGTCCCGCGGCCCCGGCTGCGGCGCCGGGCAGTCTGCAAAGCGCATCTCGCCGGCCTCGGTGATCCGCTCCACGAGCCAGGCCTTCATCGGTGCTTCCCCCTTCTCGCCGCCGAATGCCCCGGCATAGAAGGCGAAGCCCGCCGTGACCAGCACAATGAACCATCTACACGCGCCGCGCAGCCGACATGGCCCGGGCAGGGCGTGGCGGGAGGCGGGGCACGCTTGACAGGGACGCTGCGCATAGCCCCATGTCCCGGACGGCTGTTCGGGCAAGGCGCCCGGGCCGCGGCGCAACGGGGCAGGGGAGGCGGCATGTCCGGGACAAGGCAGGGGACCACGGCCCAAGGCTCCGGCATGGCCGGCCCGCTTGATGCGGTGGTGGTCGGCGCCGGGTTCGCCGGGCTGTACATGCTGCACCGGCTGCGCGGGCTTGGCTTGTCGGCCCGGGTGTTCGAGGCCGGGGAGGACGTGGGCGGCACCTGGTACTGGAACCGCTACCCCGGCGCGCGCTGCGACGTGGAAAGCATGCAGTACTCCTTCTCGTTCTCCGAGGAATTGCAGCAGGAATGGCGGTGGACCGAGCGGTTCGCCGGCCAGCCGGAAATCCTGGCCTACGCGAACCACGTGGCGGACCGCTTCGACCTGCGGCGCGACATCCAGTTCGGCACGCGGGTGACACGCGCCGCCTTTGACGAGGCGGCCGAGCTTTGGCGCATCGAGACCGACCGCGGCGACCGGGTTTCGGCGGCGTTCTGCATCATGGCGACGGGCTGCCTGTCGGCCGGGCGAGTGCCGGACATTCCGGGCATCGCCGAGTTCCGCGGCCGGTCCTACCACAGCGGGCAATGGCCGCACGAGGGCGTGGACTTCACGGGGCAGCGGGTGGGCGTGATCGGCACCGGGTCCTCGGCGATCCAGTCGATCCCGGTCATCGCCGAGCAGGCGGCCCACCTCACCGTGTTCCAGCGCACGCCGAACTTCAGCGTGCCGGCGCGCAACGGCCCGCTGCGGCCGGAATACGAGCAGGAATGGAAATCCAGCTACGCCGAGCGCCGGCTGCGGGCGCGCACGCTGAAATCCGGCATCATCTACAACTTCGGCGAAACCTCCGCCCTGGCCGTCAGCGCGGAGGAGCGGGAGCGCGAGTACCAGGCGCGTTGGGAGACGGGCGGCATCAGCCTGCTCAGCGCCTACACCGACCTCGCGCTGAACAAGGAAGCCAACGACACCGCGGCCGACTTCGTCCGCCGGCAGATCCGCGCCATGGTCCGCGACCCGGCGGTGGCGGAAAAGCTGCTGCCGACCAACCATCCCATCGGCACCAAGCGCATCTGCGTGGATACCGGCTACTTTGAAACGTTCAACCGTTCCAACGTGACGTTGGTGGACCTGCGCGCGTCGCCGATCAGGAGCATCATGCCGGGCGGCATCGCGACGCGGGACGCGGAGTACGCGGTGGACAGCATCGTGTATGCCACCGGCTTCGACGCGATGACCGGCTCGCTGCTCAAGGCGGGCATCAGCGGCCGGGGCGGGATGCCGCTCGCGCAGAAGTGGGCGGACGGGCCGCGCAGCTACCTCGGCCTGATGACGGCGGGGTTCCCCAACCTGTTCACGATCACCGGGCCGGGCAGCCCCTCGGTGCTGTCCAACATGATCGTGTCCATCGAGCAGCACGTGGACTGGATCGCGGACTGCCTGGCATACCTCCGCGCCCACGGGATCGCCTGCATGGAGGCAAGCCCGGACGCGGAGGAAGCCTGGGTCGCCCATGGCAACGAGGTCGCCCACCGGACGCTCTACCCCCAGGCCAACTCCTGGTACATGGGCGCCAACATTGAGGGCAAGCCGCGGGTGTTCATGCCCTACATCGGCGGGGTCGGGGTGTATCGGGAAACCTGCGATGCGGTGGCGGCGAAGGGCTACGAGGGCTTCCGCCTGACCCGGCGCCCGCAGGCCGCTGCCGCCGAGTGACGCGCGGCGCCGGCGGCCAGGCGTCGCAGGGTCAGTCGCCGGAGCCCTCGATCACGTTGCCGAACCGCTCCCACCGCGTGCCGTTCCAGCGGTGCATCTGGAGTTGCCGGATCGGGTGGTAGTTGGTTGAGCTGGTGCTGACGGTGATGCCGGGCAGCAGGGTGGGGAGCTGCAGGGTTTGCAGGTTGGTGGCCTGCTTCAGGATGTTCTCGCGCGAGAAGTCGCCGTCGCACTGCTTCAGCACCTGCACGGTGGTGCCGCCGACACCGTAGCTGAAGGGGTAGTTGGCATCGGCGAGATCGGCCCCGGGCATGTACTCCTTCATGAAGGCCCGCCACTCGTTCATGCCGGGATCGTTCTCCCAGGCCGGATCGCTCACCTCCTTGACGTAGCCGCCCAGGATGATGCCGACCGCGCGCTCCGGACCCGCCGGGTTGATCACCGCGGCAACCGAACTGGAAACGTTGGTCAGGAAATGCAGCGGCTTCCAGTTGAGGTCGTAGATCTTGCGGATCGCCTGCGCCGAGAACTTCGGCGTGGCCGCGGTCACCAGCACGTCGGCGCCCGAGCCTTGCAGCGTCACGATCTGGCTGTCGATGGTGGGGTCGGTGACCTCGTAGCTGACCGCTTTGGCCAGCATCCGGTCGTAGCGGTCGCCGAGCACGTCCCGCAGCCCCGCCACGTAATCCTTGCCGAAGTCGTCGTTCTGATACAGCACCGCCAGCTTTCCGCCCGGCTTGTTCTGCAGGATGTGCTTGGCGTAGATCTGCGCCTCCGTCCGGTAGCTGGGCTGCCAGCCGATGGTCCAGGGGAACTCCTTGGGGTTCGCCCATTTGTCCGCGCCGGACGACACGAAAAGCTGCGGCACCTTCTTCTGGTTCAGGTATTTCTGCACCGCCGAGTTCGACGGCGTGCCCAGGCTGTTCAGCAGGAACGACACGCCTTCCTGCTCCACCAGGCGTCGGGTCTGCTCGACCGCCTTGGGCGGCATGTAGCCGTCATCGACCGAGATGAAATTGATCCGGCGCCCGGCGATGCCGCCCCCGTCGTTGACCCGCTTGAAGAAGGCGGTGAGGCCGCGCCCGATGGCACCGTAGGCGGAGGCGGGGCCGCTGTAGGCCTGGGTTTGCCCGATCTTGATCTCGGTCGCGGTGACGCCCGGCGCTTCCGCGCGCGCCGGCGAAGCACGGTTCAGAACGCCCAGCGTGGCGGCGAGCGGGCCGGCGGCGGCAAGCAAGGTGCGGCGATACATGGAAGCCTCCTCCTTTGTTGTTCAGGCGGGCCGCCGCGCCGCGCGCCGCAGCAGGCGGCCCAGCCCGCCCGCGACGCCCGACGGCAGCAGGAACATGAAGGCGATCAGCACGACGCCATACACCGCGCCGGGCGCCGCCTTGGAGATGTCCTCGGCGATGTTGGGCAGGAAGGCGATGAACGCGCCGCCGAACACCGGCCCGGCGACCGAAGCGACCCCTCCCACCACCAGGCCCACGAACAGCGTGATCGACAGCATCACGGTGAAGCTATCCGGCGCCACGAACCCCACCGCGACCGCGCCCATCGACCCGGCGACCCCCGTGACCATCGCGCTCACGGCGAAAGTGCGCGTCTTAAGCAGCGCCACGTCGATGCCCGTCGCCTCCGCCGCGAGCGGATGGTCGCGGACGGCGCGCATCGCAAGCCCGATACGCCCGCGCACCAGGTTGGCCGCCAGAAGGAACAGCACGGCGGAAACGCCCAGCGTGCACAGATAAAGCCACTGGTCGGCGTTGAGCGGCAGCGGCAGGCCGGGCGGCGGGTCGGGCTTGTCGAGCACGAGGCCCTGCACGCCGCCGGTCCAGCCCTCGAACGCGTGGTATTTCAGCAGTTGCGGCGTGGCGACGGCGAGCGCAAAGGTGGTCAGCGCCAGGTAAAGCCCGCCGAGCCGCAGCGCCGGCAAGCCGATCAGGAAGCCGAGCGCCGCGCAGATCGCCGCGGAGGCCGGCAGCGTTGCCCAGTACGGCACGCCGTAGTGCGCCATGAGGATGGCCGTGACATAGGCGCCCACCGCGTAGAACGCGCCATGACCCAGCGAAATCTGCCCGTTGAACCCGGTCACCAGGGCCAGCCCCAGGATCGCGACCGCATACACGGCAACGGTGGTCAACTGGAACAGCCGGTAGTCGCTCACGGCGAACGCCAGCCCCGCCGCCGCGGCCACGAACAGCAGGCCCGCCAGGAACCGCAGGACGCGCATCGTCAGACCCGGCTGACCACGGTGCGGCCGAACAGGCCCGCGGGCCTGACCGTCAGCACGGCGACGATGATCGCCAGCGCCAGTGTCAGCTTCAACTCGGGACCGACGAGGTAGGCGCCGGCGAGGTTCTCGATCACCCCGATGGCGAAGCCGCCGAACACCGCGCCGAGCGGGTTGGAAATCCCGCCCAGCAAGGCGCCGGCGAAGGCATACAGCAGCACCCCCGACATCATGTTGGGATCAAGGAACACCACGGGCGCAACCATCATCCCCGCAATCGCCCCGATGGCCGCGGCCAGGCCCCAGCCGAGCGCCAGCATCCGGCCCACCCGGATGCCCATGAGCCGGCTGGACACGGGATTGTAGGCGGCGGCGCGCATGGCGAGGCCCAGGTTTGTGAAGCGGAAGAACCCATACACGCCCCCCAGCACCGCAAGCGTCACCGCGGTGGAGCCGAGGTCGTGCCGGGTGACAAAGCCGCCGAGCACCGGCGGCCCCTCGAACGGGGTGGGGAACGGCTTCAGCGTGTAGCCGAACAGCCATCCCGCGATGCTGTTGAAAATCAGCAGCAGCCCGATAAACACGCCGACGCTGGCCAGCACCGGCGACCCGGCCATGGGCGTCAGCAGCACCCGCTGGATCGCCGCGCCTAGAATCAGCGAAAGGAGCACGGTGATGGCGAATGCGCCCCAATACGGCACCCCGGCCTCGATCAGCGCCAGTGCGATAAAGGTGGAGAACATCGCCATCTCGCCCTGGGCGAAGTTCACGTGATGCGTCGCCTGGAAGATCATCACCAGCGCCAGCGCGACGCTGGCATAGATGCCGCCCGAGGCGACGCCGGACAGGACCTGGTGCAGGAATTCGTCCATCGCCCTCAATATCCCAGGTAAGACCGGCGGATCGCCGCGTTTTCGCGCAACTCGGCCGCGGGACCCGCGGTGACGATGCGCCCGGTTTCCAGCAGAAAGGCCGTGTCCGCGAGTTCGAGCGCCAGGCCCGCGTTCTGCTCCACCAGCAGGATGCTCACCCCGTCATCGGCGCTGATCCGCCGCATGATCCCGAAGATTTCCCGCACCACCAAGGGCGCCAGGCCGAAGGACGGCTCGTCGAGCAGCAGCAGCTTGGGGCGCAGCAGCAGGGCGCGGCCGATGGCCAGCATCTGCTGCTCGCCGCCCGACAGCGTGCCGGCCTGCTGGCGCAGCCGCTGCCGCAGGCGGGGGAAGTAGCCGAACACCCGCCGCAGGTCCGCCGCCTCCTCGCCGCGCCGCCGCGTGTAGGCGCCAAGCCGCAGGTTCTCCTCGACCGTCAGCTCCATCAGCGTGCCGCGCCCGTCGGGCACGTGGCCGACGCCGCGCCGGGCGATGTCCTCGGTGGCGAGGCCGGCGATGTCGGCGCCTTCGAGCTGCACCCGGCCGGCCGCGCGGATCATGCCGCACAGCGCGCGCAGCGTGGTGGTCTTGCCCGCGCCGTTGGCGCCGAGCAGCGCCGTGATCCCGCCCCAGCCCACCGTGAAGTCGAGGCCGTGCAGCACCTCCACGTCGCCATAGCCCGCGTGCAGCCCGGCAACCCGCAGCATCGGCGCCGGGCGCAGCAGCATCTCAAGCATGGGCGGGCGCGGGCGCCGCAGGTTCGCCGAGGTAGGCGCGGATCACCCCGGGGTCGTTCTGCACCTCCACCGGCGTGCCGTCGGCGATTTTCAGCCCGAGTTCCAGCGCCACCACCTTGTCGGACACGCGCATCACCAGGTTCATGTGGTGCTCGACCAGCAGGATGCTGAGGTCGAACTCGGCGCGGATGCGGCGCATCAGTTCCGCCAGCTCGTCCACCTCCGAATGGTTCAGGCCGCCGGCGGGCTCGTCCAGCAGCAGCAGCTTCGGCCGGCCGATCAGGGCGCGGGCCAGCTCCACGCGCTTCTGCGTGCCGAACGGCAGGCTGCCCACCGGGGCGTCGGCGACCTCGCGCAGGCGGAGCAGGTCGAGCAGGCGGTCCAGCCCCCGCCGCGCCGCCGCCGCTTCCCGCCACACGGGGGGCAGCAGCAGGGCGTTGGCGATGAAGCCGGTGCGCCCGAGGTGGTGCGCGCCAGCGAGCATGTTCTCCCGCACGCTCATGCTGCGGAACAGCGCGACGTTCTGGAAGGTGCGGCCGATGCCGAGATCGACGATGCGGTGCCGGCTGACGGACCGCAGCGACCGTTCTTCCAGCCGGACCTCGCCCGCGCCGGGTCGGTAGATGCCGCTGATGCAGTTGAACAGCGTGGTCTTGCCCGAGCCGTTCGGCCCGATCAGGCCGCAAATCTGCCGACGCCCGACCTCGAACGAGACGCCGCCCAGCGCCACGATGCCGCCGAACCGCACGGAAACGCCCGACACCTGCAGCAAAGGCTTCGCCGCGTCGGGATGGGCGGCGTAGGGCGGCACGCGGCTGTGAACCGTCAGAGCATGCGGGGATGGGCGAGCGGCGGGCGTGCCGCCCCGGCGGAATGCTGCACGAGCCCCTCCCTTTCTGCACAGGCCCTAGAGGCACCCGCGCGACGCATTGCAGAAATGCTATCGCCGCCGGTCAGGCGGTTCAAGCATGCTTCTTGGCCTGATCCGGACCGGTTCATGTGAGGCGCCAAGCGTCGCGCAGCGTGTCCGCGGCGACGCGCAATGCCGGGTCGGCGGCGGCGATCACCCGGCCCATGGTCAGCATGCCGTGGATCTGGTCGGATAAATGCAGGGCGGCCACGCGCACGCCCTCGGCTTCCAGACGCGCGGCGTAGGCGCGGCCCTCGTCGGCCAGCGGGTCGTGCGCGACCGTCAGCACCAGGGCCGGCGGCGTGCCGGCCAGCCGCTCCGCCCGCAGCGGCGACGCGCGCCAATGGAGCCGTTGCGCGGGATCGGGGGCGTAGTGGTCCACGAACCACCGCATGGTCGCCGCGGTGAGCGGCACGCCCTCGGTGATCCGGGCGTAGGAGCCGCT
>CALMVT010000482.1 GCA_937873175.1 uncultured Acetobacteraceae bacterium
GGGAACGCCAAGATCGGCGTCGAGACCGGCCCCATGACGCCCTGGCTTGTGCATGGGTTCTGTCAGGTCTCGTGCCAGCAAGTATCGCCTGTGGGCTGCGGGCGCGATAACAAGCGTCTAGGCGGCTTGCAGGATGCCCACACCGCCACACTGCGGCATAGGAACCGCAGGCGGCGCTGGAAGGCGGGGACGTGCTGGTTGCGGCGGGTGCGAGGGCGAAGAAAGTGGCGCAGCTCGTCGTAAGCTCGACAGAACCGGGCCGCTGATCGGGGGCACTTGAAGCCGAGCATGGGCCGACATCGCCCTTTCAGGCCCCCGCCCCTGAAACGCTGACCACCTCTAACCCACTGGTTGTTGCAGCTTTCGGTTGTCACTCTGCTAGGCTGTTCTCACCTCCACCACGGCTTGCTTCTTACAAGGATTTCACAATTCCTGCAACTTTACCTAGATAAAATTATGTTTTTTACTACTTATAGTAGTACTCATGCATGGAATGTAGGTGAGTTGGGAAAGGTCGCTGCGTCGCTCGACCGAACCGATGAAAGCCACGCGCCGAAATCCGTGCTGGATCTGTGTCAAGACACTTTGCCGCACAGCGCAACAACCGTGCGCCCTCCAAACGCGGGACCGCGTGAATGAAGCTCTCCGATTTCAGGCAGCGGCAACGCGCGGCGCGGCTGACGTTTTCCGAAAACAACCTGGCCTGGGTCGTCGGGGCGCGCGAAAAAGGGGCCGAATTGCTGGCGCGCACGCAGCAACTGGCGGAAGTGCTGGCACACTCGCAACAGTTGATCGCCGCATCGCGCAAGTTGCTCAATCCGCAAGTCGGGTACGCGCTTCACAAGTTGGCCGACGACGTAGGCAGCCCCGCCATGAGCATGGCAGAGCTTGGTTCGGCTGAGCGCGAAACAGGACAATGGAAGTGGGACGGTAGACCGGACGCACCGCAACATAGCGGGTGGCACTGGATCGAAGACGGCGACGGCCTGCGGCCGGTGCTTTGGCGCGGTGAGGACTGGCCCGACCCGCTTGGTCGCGGTGTCTGGCAAGACGGGTATGCGTCGCTTCGTCCCGGTGATCTGGGCCGTGCTCGTTACCACGGGCTGCTCGCCATGCCGGCCAGGGTCGCCCCGTCCCCTCGCAACCCGACAGATCAAGGTGGCTGACGGATGGCGGGGGAGAGGCGATCATTGCGGGCCAAAGCCAGATGCATCCGGGTCGCTACAGCGACCCGAGCAACAAGGGCCGAAGGGCCGCAAACACGGAAAAGCAAGCTTTTCGGCGATCCAAGGGCGTGCTATGATCGTTGATCCCGTCGATGTGCGGGATGCGATCAACCTCGCCAAAAGCCAGTGCTCGCAACGGCAACAAGCGGACGTGCGTAACGACACACTGCAGCAACTCAACACCGTGGTGCCGTTTGTCGTCGATGATCCTTGAGTACAAGCTTTCGATCGAGGCGACTGACCCTTCAGCCACCTGCGCAAACGATGCTTTGTCGGTCAGCAACGCTCCTGTGATCCCCACTTCAGCATTCCTAAGTCGTGCATGCTGTATCATCTCCCTGATGTTTGTTTCAGGGTTGTTTGCGTCCTTTGGATCAATAACGCGGCTACAGAAAACTATTTGGACAATGCCGACCTCAATCCTTGACCTGCTTGTAGCTGTCATCCAACCAACTTAGTTTGCATTTCAACCGGAGCAATGCGGTATTTTATCGTCCAGTCCCTGCCTTGCCGCGTGGTGCCGCTGCCAGCGTCGCCGCTGCGGACTGAGCCGGCCTGATTTTCTCTGGCAGGATCGTCCATGTCCGCCATCACCGCCTCGCACAGCTCAGTGCTAGCTGTCCCGCATGCCCGGTCAAGGCGCACCACCCGATCCCAAACCGTCGGGCCGGCCTCGGCCATCAGCTCCACCCCTGCCTGCTACGGCTCGCCGCGCCTCATCCGCCTCGGCCCTGGTGAGCACATGCTTGCAAGAGCTACCCCGGCACGCCGACCAGGCGCTCGTACTCGTCCCGTATGGCGCGGTAGCACTCGCATGCGACGCCCTCCAGACCCGCCCGGTCAAGCACCGTGATCTGCCCGCGCACGTAATGGATTAGCCCGGCCTTGGCGAGCATCCCAGCGGCGAGCGACACGGTGGGCCGTCGCACGCCGAGCATCTGGCCGAGGAACTCCTGGGTCAGCGGGAAGCTCGCCTCGTGCACCCGGTCATGGGTCATCAGCAGCCAGCGCGCCGCGCGCTCCTCGATGCTGTGGACCCGGTTGCAGGCCGCGTTCTGGGCGATCTGGTTCATGAAAGCGAGGGCGTAGCGCGGCATCAGGCTGCGAAGAGCCGGGCAGCGCCCCATCAGCTCGCGGAAGTCCTCCGCCTCAATGCGGGCGCCCTCGCCCGGGACCTGCATGAAGCAGCGGGCTGCCATGCTCTCGCCCCCGAGCACCAGCGGCAGGCCGACCGCGCCTTCCGGCCCGATGGTGGCGATCTCGACGATCGTGCCGTCCGCCATCTCGCGGACCAGGGAGGCGACGCCGCGATGCACGAAGTGAACATGCGTCTGCGGCTGGTTGTGCTCGAAGAGCACGAACTTGAGCGGCAACGGTAAGGGTTCGAGGTAGGCGCGCACCGCCTTCATGTCCTGCGGAGGGAGTGCGGCCAAGAGGTGGTTGGTGCGCGGCGACTGGATGACGGGAGCGGCGGGCTGCTGCATGGGGAGAGGTTCCGGCGGCCTATGTCAGCCGGCTGACACAATTGCCTTCTTATGCGTTATAGGGTGAACATAGCGTTGCTCATGCTCATCATCACCCCGACTCCACCTCCAGCTTCAGCACAGCTGCTTGACCGGCCCGTGCCGGGGATGGCGGGTCCCGCCCTGCTTTCCTGCCCCGCTTCGCCTTGCGTCGTGGTGGTGGGAGCATCAGCCGGCGGCATCCTGGCGTTGGGCCAGATCCTCGGGGCGTTGCCGCCGTCCTTTCCGCTGCCCATCCTGGTGGTGCTGCACCTGTCGCGCACGCTTCCCAGCCGGTTGCCGGCCGTGCTCGGCTACCGGACGCGGCTGTCCGTCGCATGGGCCGAGGACGGCGAGATCGCCCGGCCCGGGCACGTCCACGTCGCGCCGCGGGACCGGCACCTCACCGTGGACCTGGAGGGCCGGCTTCGCCTGTGCTCCTCGCCGCCCCTACGCTGGTGGCGGCCGGCGGTGGACAAGCTGTTCGCAAGTGCTGCGGCGAGCTTCGGCCCTCGCGCGGTCGCAGTGGTGCTCAGCGGCGTCCTGACTGACGGCGCCGCCGGGATCGCGGCGGTATGCGCGGCCGGCGGGATCACGATGGCGCAGGACGAGGCGAGCGCCGGCCACTTCGACATGCCGGCGGCGGCGATCGACCTCGGGCGCGCCGACATCGTGTTCTCCCCGCGCAAGATCGCCGAAGCGTTGCAGGTGCTGGCGGAAAACTCGACATAGCCCAGCCCATCGAGATCGACGGGCCTGGTGTCGCGCTGCGCTTGTTGACCCAGCCAAGGTGATCTTGAAGTGCGTGTGCGGGTGTCCTGTTATCGGGCTGTGTTCAATCGTGAGAGGCGGTTGGTTGTCGTGAGATGCCTAGCAGCCTGTTTGGACGGAGCACTTTCCTTTATGACAACCTTGCAGCAATCGGTTGACGGGAAATCTGCTTCCATCGAGATTGTCGTGAACGGACCGGGCAAGGAACAAAGTGGAACTGGTCGGGTATGTCTAGGCGTCGTCGCGCGAGGAGCAGCAGGTGTTCGACCGCCAGGTAAACGCGTTCAAGGCTGCTGAGTGCGAGCGGGTCTTCGAGAGCCGCAGCAGTGGCGCCAGCGCGGACCGGACCGGCTTGAAGGAGTGCTTGGGCAATCTCCGTCAGGGCGACGTGCTGGTTGTGCTCGGCCAGGATCGCCTGGAACGGCTCGCGAACGAGCTGAAGGCCAAGGGCGTCGCTGCCGCGTGCCCGCAAGGGCGGACGGCCGCGCCTCATGGGCGACCGGGAGCGCAGCGTCCCCTCGATCTGCCGCGGGCTGGGCGGCGTGCCCGCGAGCACGCTCTACCACTACCTGCACGTCGACGGCACGCTCAAGGCGCCGGGGGCAAGGCCGCTTGGGGCGGGTCCAGCCGGAGGCCTTCAGCGGGACGGCATGGCAATGCAAGGAGCTCAGGGTGGCGGCAACCCTCCTTGACCGACTCCTGACGACCCTGGCTGGGCAGCTCCACGCCTTCTCCGTTTGCGAGGTCCAGGATGGCTGGCGCCTCGCCTTCCCGCCCTTCGATGCGGTGATCATCCATTGCGTCCTCAAGGGTTCCGGTGGCCTGCGCGTGGGCAATGGCCCGTGGCATCCCTTTGCCCCCCGGAGCATCATCGTCGTGCCGCCCCGCAGGGCACACGCCTTGGGCGAACCCGGAGCGGTCGCACGGGAAAGTCGAGGCGAGGAGCATTGCTCCCTGCTCGGCGATGGCCTCGTCGCTTTCACGGCCGGCGACGGCAGCCGCGACACCCTGATGGCCTGCGGCACCATCGCGACGCCCCGCGGTAGTGCCCTCGGCTTGTTCGACCTCCTGCGCGATCCGCTGGTCGAAGACCTCTCGTCGAGCGGAGTTCACCGGCAGGTCTTCGACCTCATGCTCGCGGAGGTAGCGAGCCCGAGCCTTGGGATGCAGGCTATGACGGAGGCACTGATGCGGCAGTGCCTCATCCTGCTGCTGCGTCGGCACCTGCCGCGCGACGACGGCACCGGCTCGCCGCTGTTTGCAGCACTGCAGCACCCCCGGCTGGCGCGCGCCGTGGTGGCGGTCCTGGAAAACCCGGCAGCCCCGCACAGCGTCGAGAGCCTGGCGTCGCTCGCCGGGATGAGCCGTGCCTCCTTCGCTGAGCACTTCTCGCAAACATTCCAGCAGGGTCCGATCGAGTTCGTTCAGAAAGCACGGCTTGGCATCGCCGCGCGCCTGCTCGCGACCACGGACCTGCCGGTCAAGGTCATCGCAGGCAGCATCGGCTATGCAAGCCGCAGCTACTTTTCCCGAGCCTTTCGGGCCGCCTACGGCACCGACCCGAGCACCTTCCGAGGCGGCGAAGCGGCCAAGGACGAGTTTGGATCGGCTCAAGTCCCGCCGTCGCCAGGTGCCGCTGTTCGGCAGGCAACCGAGCCAGCGAAATCGCAAAGCGATTTGCGTGGCGCCGCGGCGCCGCGGCGCCGTGTCCTCGTCTCCGAAGAAGGTGCCTTATCGTCCAGCGCCGCCGAGACTGCGAAACCAGGCGACTCCTGACCTGTAAGGTGCGCGACCTTTCGGAGTTCGCACATGGTTGATAGCGTCGTTGCCCCGCCCGCCTCGCCCCTCCGCTATGGCCCATCTGTCGAGCACCCGGAAAAGGACGAGGCCGAGACCGACGCGGCGCTGACCGAGACCATGCTCTCGATCAGCGAGACCACATTCAAGCATGGCGGCCACGGGCTGCGCAGCGTTCACGCCAAGAGCCACGGCCTGCTGCGCGGCGAGCTGCATGTGCTGGACGGCCTGCCGCCTGTCCTGGCCCAAGGGCTGGCCGCCCAGCCCGGCACCCATCCCGTGGTGATCCGCTTATCCACGACGCCAGGCGACATCCTGGACGACAGCGTGTCCGCACCGCGCGGCATGGCACTCAAAGTCGTTGGCGTCGAGGGCGAGCGCCTGCCAGGCTCCGAGGGCGATACCACCCAGGATTTCGTCATGGCGAACGCCCCGGCGTTCAGTGCGCCGAACCCCAAGAAGTTCCTCGGCAGCCTCAAGCTGCTGGCTGCCACCACCGACAAGGCCGAGGGTGCGAAGAAGGTCCTGTCCGCGGCGCTGCGCGGCGCCGAGGCCGTGGTGGAAGCGTTCGGGGGCAAGAGCGCCACGCTCGTGACCCTGGGCGGCCAGCCCGAAACCCACATCCTGGGCGAGACCTTCTACTCCCAGGCACCGCTGCTGTGGGGTCCCTACATGGCCAAGGTCTGCGTCGCCCCTGTTTCGCCGGGGCTGGCCGCGCTCACCGATGCATCGCTCAACGTGAACGGTAAGCCGAACGGCCTCCGCGAGGCGGTGGTGGAGTTCTTCCGCCAGAACGGGGCCGAGTGGGAACTGCGGGTCCAGCTTTGCACGGACCTGGAAACCATGCCTGTCGAGGACGCCTCGGTCGCTTGGCCCGAAGACCAAAGCTCCTACGTCGCGGTCGCCCGCATCGTTGTGCCACCCCAGGACGCCTGGAGCGAGGCGCGATCGGCGGCCGTGGACGACGGCCTTGCTTTCAGCCCGTGGCACGGCCTGGCGGCGCACCGCCCGATCGGCTCCATCATGCGCGCACGCAGGACGACGTATTCGCGATCCGCACAGGTCCGGGGCGAGCGCAATGGCTGCCCGATGGGGGAGCCGCGCACGCCGGCTGATCTGCCGGGCTGATGCCGCAGCCGGACCGGTCCGGCGCTCATGTTGCGGACCAGCCCGCTCCTGGAAGTCAGTGAACGTCCGAGCCGCCTCCCGAAGCAAGTTGCCATCAACGAGAACGCAAGGAACACAGCAAGTGAAACTGAGAACCAACGTCCTGGCCGGCCTGTCGATCCTGGTTGGGGGCATGGTGTCGCTCTCGGCGCCGAGCGGCGCCCAGCAGCTGCCGCCGCCCGGGCAACTCGAACAGTACCTGCCGCCGCTCGCGGCGCCGCCCACGCCCGAGCAGGCGGCCCAGGCCGACCAGCGCCAGGGCGCCTATGCCGACATCAACGGCGCGCGCATCTTCTACCAGGTGGCCGGCCAGGGCACGCCGCT
>CALMVT010000483.1 GCA_937873175.1 uncultured Acetobacteraceae bacterium
CCGGAGGGCCTGCTGGGCGGGATGCTGGAACTGCCGGGCACCCCGTGGCGGGCCGAGCCGTGGGCGCGGGCGGACGCGCTGCTGCACGCGCCGCAGCCGGCGGACTGGCGCCTGGCCGGGCAAGCGGAGCACGGCTTCACGCACTTCGCGCTGACCATGGACGTGTATGCGGCGCAGGTGGAGCGGATCACCGCGCCGGGCCTGCTGCGGGATGTGGGCGCGCTGGACGGGGAAGCGTTGCCGACCGCCATGCGGCGGTGCGTTCAGGTGGCGATGCGGGCGGGGTAGCCGGCGTCAGTGCCCGCCTTAATGATCATATGCCACCAACGACTCAAACGGCACGTCCAGCCGCGCCCGCCCGCCAAGGAACGTCAGCTCGATCAGCGCCGCCGCCGCCGGCACCTCGGCGCCCACCCGGCGCAGCAGCGCGATGCCCGCCGCCATGGTGCCGCCGGTCGCGAGGAGGTCGTCCACCACCACCACCCGGGCGCCGGACGTCACGGCGTCCGCCTGGATCTCGATCCGGTCCGTGCCGTATTCCAGGTCGTAATCCAGGCTGACCACCGCGCCCGGCAGCTTGCCGCGCTTGCGCAGCATCACGAAGCCGCAGCCGAGCTTCAGCGCCAAGGGCGCCGCCAGCAGGAAGCCGCGGGATTCCACGCCGGCCAGCAGATGCGGCTGGTGCCCGCGCACGATGTTGGCCAGCCGCCCCATGGCCACCTGCCAGGCATCCGGGTCCCGCAGCAGGGTGGAAATGTCGTAGAACAGGATGCCCGGCTTCGGGAAGTCGGGGATGCCGCGGATGTGGTCCTTGAGGTCCATGGTGCTGCCTTGGAGTGGTGTTCGCCCGGCCTGTACCGCCTCCCGGCCATTGCGGCAACCGAAGCGCCGGGCTAGGCAGCGTGCATGTCGAGACCCGCCATTGCCACAATCGCCGGGGTGCTGTTCATTATCGCCTACGTCGTTGCGGCCATCACCCTGCCGGACCTGGTGCCAAACCTGCACTGGACGCTTGAGGCGCTTTACTGGTGCGTGGCCGGCATCATCTGGGTGTTCCCGATCCGTTGGCTGATGCTGTGGTCCGTGCACAAGCGGTAGGGTGCATGCCTTCACGGCCCGGCCATCATGCGGCAAGGTGGCTGAAACACGGCGCGGCTACATCGGCCGCTCCACAGAACCGGGGACTCCGTCCATGAAGCGACGCACTCTGATCGCCGGCGCGGCGGCGCTCGGCCTCCATTCCCGCGCCCGGGCGCAGGCCGGGCGTGCCCGCGTCGTGTTCTGGCACGCGATGAACGGGGCCTTGAACGACGAGGTGAACCGCATCTGCGCCGCGTTCAACGCCGCGCAAGCCGACGCCGAGGTCGTGCCGGTGTTCAAGGGCACCTACCCGGAAACCCTCACCGCCGCCATTGCTGCCTGGCGCGCCGGCCAAGCGCCGCATCTGGTGCAGATGTACGAGGTCGGCACCGGCTCCATGCTGGCCGCAGGCCCCGCGGTCAAGCAGACCTGGCAGTTGATCCAGGAAAGCGGCATCGCCATCGACCCGGCCGCCTACATCGGCGCGGTGCGCGGCTATTACAGCCTGCCGGACGGGCGGCTCGCGTCCATGCCGTTCAATTCCAGCACGTCAGTGATGTGGCTCAACGCGGACGCCCTGGAGCGCGCCGGGCTTGACCCCGCAAAGCCGCCCGCGACCTGGCCGGAGGTGATCGCGGCGGCGCAGGCGGTCCGCGCCAAGTCCGCAGCGCCCACGGCGGCCACCACGAGCTGGTTCCCCTGGATTCAGTTGGAGCAGTTCGCCGCCATGCACGACCTGCCCTTCGCGACCAAGGCCAACGGGTTCGAGGGGCTGGACACCGCGCTGCTGGTCAACGCGCCGCCGTTCGTCAAGCAGTTGGACCGCATCCTTGCCATGGCAAAGGAGGGCACCTTCCGTTACGCCGGCCGGGACATCGCGCCCGACCCGCTGTTCTACTCAGGGGAAGCGGCGATCTCCTTCAACTCGTCCGGCTCGCGCGCCGATATCGTGAAGAACGCAAAATTCCGCTGGCTCGAAGCGCCGCTGCCCTACGATCCGGAGCTGACGGCTGCGCCGATTAACTCGATCATCGGCGGCGCCAGCCTGTGGACCATGACGGCACCGGGTCGCACGCCCGCGGAGTACAAGGGGGTGGCGCAGTTCCTCGCCTTTATCGCGCAGCCCGCGCGGGACGCCGAGTGGCACCAGAACACCGGCTACGTGCCGGTGACGCTCGCGGGCTACGAGGAAAGCAAGCGGCAGGGCTACTACGACAAGAACCCCGGCGCCGACGTGCCGATCAAGCAGCTGACCCGCGGCACGGTCACGCCCAACAGCCGGGGCTTCCGCCTGGGCCGCATGCCGGAACTGCGCAACATCGTTTACGAGGAGGTGGAGCGTGCGCTGCAGGGCCAGCAGGGGGCGCAGGCGGCGCTCGACAGCGTGGTGAGCCGGGGCAACCGCGTGCTGCGGGAGTTCGAGCGCGCGAACCGCGCCTGATCGGCCCGCACGATGGAGCGCCGGACGATCTTCCCCGGGCGGCTGCTGCCGGTCCTGCTGGCCGCGCCGCAGATCGCGCTGACCGCCGTGTTCTTCCTGTGGCCGGCCGGGCAGGCGATGTGGTTCAGCGCCGCGCGGCAGGACGCCTTCGGCCTGCGCACCGAGTTCGTCGGCTTCGAGAATTTTTCCGATCTGCTGGCCGACCCGCTGTATCGGGACAGCGCCGGGCGCACCGCGGTGTTCTGCGTGCTCGTCGCGGCGCTCAGCATGGGGGTGGCGCTGCTGCTCGCGGTGTTCGCCGACCGAGAAATCCGCGGCCGCGCCGCCTACCGTACCCTGCTGATCTGGCCCTACGCCATCGCCCCGGCGGTCGCGGCGGTGCTGTGGATTCTGGTGCTGCACCCGCAGGTGGGCCTGTTGGGCCGCTGGCTGAACCGGCACGGCATCGCGTGGGACTACCGGCTGCGCGACGCGCAGGCGATGAGCGTCGTGGTGCTGGCCAGTGCGTGGAAGCAGGTAAGCTATGATTTCATCTTCTTCTTGGCGGGCCTGCAGGCCATCCCGCGCACGGTGACGGAGGCCGCGCGCATGGACGGCGCCCGCGGCTGGCGGCGCTTCCGCACCATCACCCTGCCGCTGCTGGCGCCCACGGTGCTGTTCCTCCTGGTGGTGAACCTGGTTTATGCCGCGTTCGACACCTTCGGCACGGTGCAGGCGCTGACCGGCGGCGGACCCGGCAAGGCCACGGAAACCCTGGTGGTCAAGGTATACCGGGACGGCGTGGTGAACCTCGATCTCGGGTCAAGCTCGGCGCAGTCCGTGCTGCTGATGGGGGCGGTGATCGCGCTGACGGCGCTGCAGTTCCGCGTACTCGGACGCCGCAGTGCGGACTGACTGGCTGGCGCATTCGATATTGTGCGCGGGCGTGCTGCTGTTCGCGCTGCCGGTTTGGCTGGCGCTGGCCGGGTCCACCCAGCCGGCCGACGTGATCGCCCGGGGCGAATGGTCGCTTGTGCCGGACCTCCATGGCCTCGGCATCTACGCGGACGTGCTGCGCAACGGCGGCCCCGGCGTCACGCCCTTGTGGCGCATGCTGCTGGTCAGCTTCGGGATGGCGCTGGCGATTGCGCTCGGCAAGATCGCGATTTCCGTGCTGTCCGCCTACGCCGTCGCGTTTTTCCGCTGGCCCGGGCGGCGGCTGGCGTTCTGGGTCATCTTCCTGACCCTGATGCTGCCGGTCGAGGTGCGGATCATTCCGACCTACTCGGTGATGGCGGGCCTGGGCCTGATCAACAGCTTCACCGGGTTGACCCTGCCGCTGGTTGCCTCCGCCACCGCGACCCTGCTGTTCCGCCAGGTGTTCCTGGCGGTGCCGGACGAGCTGATGGAGGCCGCGCGCATGGACGGCGCCGGGCCGTGGCGCTTCTTGCGGGACATCCTGCTGCCGGTGTCCGCCCCGAACCTCGCGGCGCTGTTCGTGATCCTGTTCGTGTATGGCTGGAACCAGTACCTGTGGCCGCTGCTGGTCGCAACCGACCCGCGGCTCGACACGGTGGTGATCGGCATCGTCAAGATGATCGGCTCGGAGGTGCAGACCGAGTGGAACCGCGTGATGGCCGCGGCCGTGCTGGCTTTGCTGCCCCCGGTCGCGGTGGTGCTGCTGATGCAGCGGTGGTTCGTCAAGGGCCTGGCGGAAGGGGACAAATAGAGAGTGGCGACGCTCCAACTGCACGGGCTCGAAAAACGGTTCGGGCCGGCGTCGGTCCTGGCCGGCATCGACCTTTCGCTCGCGGATGGCGAGATGCTGGTGATCGTCGGCGCCAGCGGCTGCGGCAAAAGCACGCTGCTACGGCTGGTGGCCGGGCTTGAGGTGCCGAGCGGCGGGCAAATCGTGCTGGACGGGCGCGACATCACCCACCTGGACCCGGCAGCGCGCGACATCGCTATGGTGTTCCAGAACTACGCACTTTATCCGCACATGACGGTGTTCGACAACATGGCCTACGCGCTGCGCATCCGCGGCCTTAAGCGCGCGGAGATCGCGACGCAGGTGCAGGCGGCGGCGGACCTGCTGGGCATCGGCGCGCTGCTGGCCCGCAAGCCGCGGCAGTTGTCGGGCGGGCAGCGGCAGCGGGTGGCGATGGGTCGGGCCATCGTGCGCAACCCCAAGCTGTTCCTGTTCGACGAGCCGCTGTCCAACCTCGATGCCAAGCTTCGGGTGCAGATGCGGGCGGAAATCCGCCGGCTGCAGCGCCGGCTCGGCGTCACCAGCCTGTATGTCACGCATGACCAGGTAGAAGCGATGACCCTGGGCGATCGGCTCTTGGTGCTGGAAGGCGGGCGGACGGCGCAGCTCGCGACGCCGATGGACGTGTTCGCGCGCCCCGCCGACACCTACGTTGCGGGCTTCATCGGCGCCCCGGCGATGAACTTCCTGCCGGCGGCGCTGCTGCCCGGCGGCGCGGCCCGCCTTTCGGGCGGGCAGGTGATCCCGCTCCCTTGCGGTGCCGGCCCGGCGGGCGCGGTGACGCTCGGCGTTCGGCCGGAGCATGTTTCGCTCGCGGACAACGGCATCCCGCTCACGGTTGAGCTGGTGGAGCCGCTAGGGTCGGAAACCCTGGTGCACGGCCGCATGGCGGACGGCACGGCGCTGCTGGCGAAGCTGCCGGGCGCGGCCCCGGTCGGCGAACAGGTCACGGTGGCGCTGGCACCCGACGCGGTGCATCTGTTCGACGCCGCGAGCGGCAAGCGCATATGAACGGATTGGTCGGGGCGAGAGGATTCGAACCTCCGGCCTCTTGCTCCCGAAGCAAGCGTACTACCAGGCTGTACTACGCCCCGACTGTGCCGCGCATATAGACCGCGCGCCGGGCCGGGGCAAGGCGCGAAACGGCGCTAAACGCGCTCCGGCTGCCCGGCGGCGGGCGAGGGGAGGGCGGCAAGCCGGGCCAGCACGGCATCCACGTCCGGCAGCACCTCATACAGTTGCAGGCATTCGGCACCGGCGAAGCCCTGGTCCACCGCCGCCTCCACGCTGGCAAGGTAGGGCTGCGCCCAGCCGGCCACGTCGCAGATCAGGATAGGCTTGTCGTGCAGCGCCAACTGCCGCCAGGTGGTGATCTCGATGGTTTCGTCAAAGGTGCCGAGGCCGCCGGGCATGGTGACAAAGGCGTCGGCGGCGTCGAACATGCGGCGCTTGCGGTCGTGCATGGTCTGCGTGACGACCATCTCCCCCACCCCAGCGTGCGCCACTTCCCGCCGCTGCAGGAACTCGGGGATGATGCCCAGCACCTGTCCGCCCGCGCCCAGCGCCGCGTCGGCGACGATGCCCATCAGCCCGACGCCGCCGCCGCCATACACCAGCCGAATGCCTGCCGCCGCCAGCCCGACGCCCAGCGCCGTTGCCGCCGCCGCATACACGGGATCATGCCCGACGCGGGAGCCGCAGAATACGGCGACAGAGCGGATGGGCTGTGGCGGCATGGGCGAAATCCTAACGGTTCAGGCGGCGGGATGCCGAATGTGGATGGCGCGGCCGGAGATGGGGTGCGAGGCTTTCACCATAACCGAAACTGGGAGAATTGGATGCGGGCTTTGTTGATTGGTCTGGCGGCGGCGGCGGCCGGCTTGGGCGGGGCAGCGACGGCGCAGAACCTGCCCGCCGGACCCAGCGTGCCGTTTCCCGCGGACACGCTGATCGCCGCGCGGCAGGCGGGCTTCGACCTGCAGGCGGGCGTGGCCGCCAGCATGAAGACGGTGATCGACGGCGGCGGCGACGTGAAGGGCCTGGTGGACGGCGCCAAGGGCCTGTCGTCCTGGGGCCACACGATCCCAGCCGTGTTCCCGGACGGCACGCAGTCCGGGCACAACACCAAGGCCCGCCCGGAAATCTGGTCCGACCGCGCGGGATTCGAGAAGGCGGCGCAGAACTTCTGGACGCAGGCCGACAAGCTCGCGACGCTGGCGGACGCCAACGACAAGGCCGGCTTCGCCACGCAGTACACGGCAACCACCCAGGCCTGCGGCGCCTGCCACCGGTCCTACCGCGTGCGGACCAACTGAAGCGTTAGGCGAAGCGCACCAGCACCCACACCGCGCCCGCCGCCACGGCAAGGATGCAGGCGGCGAGCAGCGGGCTGGCGAAGCGGGGCTGGCGCAGGTTGGCGGGCAGGCGCTTCTTGCCCGACACCATGGCGCGCACCAGGTCGTGCCGCTTGAACACCGCATAGGCGATGATCACCCCAATGTGCAGCACGACGAGCGCCAGCAGCACGTAGAACGAGATCGCGTGCACGCCGGACAGCCAATCGCTGGTGCCTTTGCTGACCCAATGCGCCAACGGCCCTTTGGCGTCGATGTCGTTGTTGCTGAACAGCCCGGTGCCCACCTGCACGAACAGCGCCAGCAGCATCGCCAGCACCATCCAGCCGCCTGCGGCGTTGTGCCCGATCTCCGTGTCCGGCTCCTTTTTGCCGAACGCCGCCAGGTGGGCGAGGGCCGTCGCCGGACTGCGCAGGAAGTTGCGGAAGCGGGAGGTTTCGCTGCCGACGAACCCCCAGGCCACGCGGAACAGCAGCAAGGTCAGCACGGTGTAGCCGGACAGGAAATGGAGCTGGTTCCATTCCTTCATGGCGCACACGTAGCTGAACGTCATCAGCACGACGACCGCCCAATGGAACAGCCGGGTGGGCGCGTCCCACACCCGCATCAGCAGGTTGGGGACCCGCGGCTTCGGCGGTCCGGTGGGGCGGCGGAGGGCAGGGCGGGATGGTTGGGCCATGCCGCATTCTGCCGCCGCCCGGCTTGACGGAAAAGCCCGGCGTCGCCATGCGGGCCGCCATGCCGTCGTTTTCTTTCGCGAATCCGTTTGCGACGCCCGGCCCCACCCTCAGCGCCGCCTTGCATGCCGCCGCGCCGCCGCTCCTGGCCTTTGGCGCGGCGCTGGCGCTGGGGCTGGCCG
>CALMVT010000484.1 GCA_937873175.1 uncultured Acetobacteraceae bacterium
GGCGTGCGGTTCGGCTGCGTGCTGGCGGACGCGGGCTATGGCACCAGTGCCGCATATATTTCGGATAGCGTCCGTCAAGCTGGTGTAATTTCGGTGTAGGTTGAGGTGGCCTTGGATCATGCGGCTTGGGGTGTGATCTGGGCAGACGGGAGGGGTGTCGCCTCGCCGTCGATGGTGGGTGGGATCAGCCCGGCCATGCCTTCGGCCTGCATGTAGCGGTGCTGGAGTTGCCACTCGTCGTTCTGTTCCAGCAGCACGGCGCCGATCAGCCGCAGGATCGACTGTTCCGACGGGAAGATGCCCACCACGTCGGCACGGCGTTTCATCTCCTTGTTCAAGCGCTCCAGCGGGTTGGTGCTGTGCAGCTTGGCCCGGTGCTGCTCAGGGAAGCCCATGTAGGCCAGCACGTCGTGCTCGCTGTCGTCCATGAACTGGCCGAGCCTGGGCCACTTTTCCCGCATCTGGTCGGCGGCCGCGCGCCAAACTACTTTTGCCTTCTCCGGGCTGTCTTGCAGGAACGCCTGGCGCAGGGACGCCGACGCCATGCTTTGCTGGCCCTTGGGCACGTAGGCCAACGCGTTCCTCATCCAATGAACTCTGCACCTCTGCCAGGTGGCGCCCATCACGCGGCGGATCGCAGCCTTGAGGCCCTCGTGCGCGTCGGAGATGACCAGCTTGGTTCCGCGCAGGCCGCGGCGCACCAAGCTTTTCAGGAACGTGGACCAGAAGGTCTCGGCCTCGCTGGGTCCGATGTGCAGCCCCACGATCTCCCGCTTGCCCTCGCCGTCCACCGCCACGGCGATTATGGCTGCGACAGAAACGATCCGGCCGCCCTCGCGCTGCTTCAGATACGTCGCGTCCAGCCACAAGTAGGGCCAGTCGCCGGTGAGCGGGCGGTCGAGGAAGGCGCCCACGCGGTCATCGATGTCCTTGCACAGCTTGGACACCGTGCTCTTGCTGATGCCGCTCAGGCCCATAGCCTGCACCAGGTCGTCCACGCGCCGGGTGGACACGCCGCCAATCCAGGCTTCCCGGCGCAAACGCTGCGCGTTTCGCCTGGATGACGGCCACCAGGGCCTTCTCCGTCGTCTTGCGCGGTTCCAGGAACGGCGGGAAGTAGCTGCCCTGCCGGAGCTTGGGGATGCGCAGCTGCAGGCTGCCCAGCCGCGTGTCCAGCGCCCGGTCGCGGTAGCCGTTGCGATACGTCGTGCGCTCGCCGGACCGCTCGTGCCGCCCTGCGCCGATCACGCCCTCCACATCCGTCTCCATCAGCAACTGCACCACAGCCTCAGCCACGCTGCGCAGGAAGTCGCCGTCTCCGGCTTTGGCCAAAAGCTCGGCCAGCGGTAGTCTGTCCTCGGTCATCGGGTCCTCTGGGGTCAGGGTTGGTGTGTCGCAACTCCACCCTAAACCGTCGATCCGATGGCCACCCAACCCCACCACGAATTTCCACCACGTGCGCGGACGCTATCGAGGTCGTCTCCCCTCCCCTCTCCGGTCCCCTCCTCGGCGTCCCCCGTCCTCCGGTCCGTCGTCGCGCGCGACCGCGCCGGTGCTTACGCCGACGGCGTTCGGAGCGGCGCGCCCGAGGCTGTCCAGGTTTCGGACCGGTGGCACCTTCTCTGCAACCTCGGCGGCGCGGTGGCCAGGGTGCTCGATCGGCATCACGCTGATCTGCGCGCGGCAGCAGCCACGGCTGTGGAGGGAATGCAAGACGCGCAACCGGCGCCCAACTTATGCTCGGCACCTGTAGCTGAGCTCCCTTCTTCTGACCGGCACGCCGTCCGACGTGGCCGGTTCAACGAGGCGGTGGCGCTGCATGGCCAGGGCTGGCCGGCGCGGCGCATCGCTCGCGCAGTTGGGGTCAACCGCCAAACGGTGCAGGGCTGGCTGCGGTCGGGACAGCTGCCGACCTGGCGCCAGCAGCGCCGCGGCAGCACGGTGGATCGTCACGCCGAGCACCTTGATCGGCGCTGGCATGAGAGCTGCCACAACGCCGCCCAGCTGTGGCGTGAAATCCAGGAGCAGGGCTTCCGCGGGCAGCTGCGGACGGTTCAGCGCTGGGCCTGCGGTCGCCGCGGCGCCAGCCCGGCAGCATCCGGGGCGGGCCGAGGAACGGCAGTCTGGCCGGCGCCCTCGAAACAGCGAGCGGCGTGGCTTGTTGTGGCTGATCCCGAAAGGTTGGACGCTGCGGAGCAGCGGTTCGTCCATGCCCTGATCGCGCGCTCGCCGGAGCTTGACGGCCTGATCAGCTTGGCGCGCGAGTTCAGAAACATGGTGCGCTGCAAGCAGGCCGACCGGCTGGACGGATGGCTCGCTGCGGTGAAAGGGTCTGCCCTGGCCGGCTTTGCCGGCGGGCTCGTGCGCGATCTCACTGCGGTCCGCGCGGCGTTGTCATTGCCCTGGAGCACTGGACCGGTGGAGGGGCAGATCAGCCGCTTGAAGACGATCAAGCGGACCATGTGCGGCCGCGCAGGCTTCGAACTGCTGCGCCACCGCGTCCTGCAGGCAGCTTGAACGACGTCATGGTAATTCCTGCCTGCACCGAGAACGCGGAAGGACCAGTTCCTGGCGTCGGTTGACAGCAGGCGCTGGTAGGCGTGCGACAGCGCCTCGTAGCCGCCCCGCTGCGGCTCGAAACCCACCTCCAGGCTGAGCCACGGGTTCGCCTTGTGCCGGGCCATGTCCGCCTCCATCCCTGTCCGGCGTGCCTGCCTTCTGAGATCGAGACACGGATGCGTCCACCGCTGCAAGCGTCCGCCGAACCGTTGCACGCAGGCCCTCACATGAGAGGATCAGCACCAGCCCAGGCGAGAGTTTTGCAACATTGTCCAGAACGTCATCGCCTTGTGGCAGATGGTCACAACCGACGAAGTTCCGCACGACGTCGTGCTGCGGGCGGCGAAATGACGCAACAGAAAGAAAAAGCGACCAGCTTACCAGTTTCAGCACCAGCACGGGCTCTGGCTGGACGCTGATACCGATCCGAGGTGGCGGTAACCCGGGCCAGAACACGATTACAAGGTCGCGGCGCGAGGATCGCGCACACTGGCGGGCTCCCCTCGGATCGTTCCACCAACCTACTCGACCATACCCTGGAAGGTCGATGAACCCTTGACACCGTAATCCCCATACAAGTGTCTGACCGTTTCGCGGACGGCAGCGTGGGCCAGCACCATCGGGCTGGCATTGGGCAGGACGGGAGCGTCCATACCTAACTAGCTATGTGGGAACCCGCTTATCGGCCAATTGGCCCGTCACGCGTAGACGCCCCTGCGGGTCAGACGGGAAGAAGTAGCGACGGCACGGCAGAGCGCACTGACCATGCCGCGCATGTTGCGGCGCCGGTTGGTGGTCCAGCAGAAAGCGCCGAGATAGTCGGGCAGGTGCTTGGGGGAGAGGCGCTTGTGCGTGGCCTTGAGCGCGGTGCTGAGGTTGGCGACCAGAGTGTTGACGGTGAAGAACGGGGCGCTGCGCTCGCGCTCGGGGCGCCCGCCGCCGGTGACAATGGCGACATGCGTCCGCCCGACCGCGCCAAAGGCATTGAACGCCCGCAAGCCGTCCGTGCGCACGGTTGCGCCGGGGGCGATGTGGGCGTCGCGGAACGCGGCCACTGCCTCGCTGGAGAAGGCGCCGACGACCCGCATCGCGACATGGCCCATGCGGCCGTCCTCATGCCGCTCGCAAGCGACAATGACGCAGCTCTTGCCCTCGGTTCCGCTGCCTTCGTTGCGTTCACCTCCCAGGTACACGTCGTCCACCTCCACCACCGGCGGCCCGGCATCGCTCGCGCCTCCGAGCGAAGAGCCCTCCGCCCGCTCGGTCATGGCGTGACGAAGCCGCTTGTGCAGATACCAACCCGTCTCGTAGCTCAGACCGAGCCTGCGGCCGAGTTCGACCGCCGAGATCGCCTGCTTGGTGCTGGTCATCAGGTGCATGGCGCGGAACCAGGTGGTCAGGGGCAGCTTGGTGTCCGCCATGACGGTGCCCGCCGTGACCGACCAGCGTCGGTGGCAGAGTGTGCAGCCGACACGGCGGCCATAGACGTAGCTTTTCGGATTGGCACAACGTGGACAGGGCATTCCTTCGCTTCGGCGCGCCGCCACCAACGCCGCCACGCACTGGTCCTCCGTCCCGTAAAGCCGCTCGAACTCGGCGTCCGTCAGCCCCTTCATGATCGCCCGCACCGCTCTGCTCCGAGACACCGTTTTGGAGGCGAC
>CALMVT010000485.1 GCA_937873175.1 uncultured Acetobacteraceae bacterium
GTGAAAGTCGCGCACCGACGAGCCTTCCCGCAGGAACTCAGGGTTGGACAGGTAGTGGAAGCCATCGCCATGCCGCTTGCCGCTGAACTGTTCGAGCATCGGGATCACGCGACCCTCCGCCGTGCCGGGTGGCACCGTGGAGCGCATCACAACAGTGTGCGCGCCAGGCTTGTCGCGCAGCTCCCGGCCGATTGAGGCCACCACCTCGTCCACCGCCCGCAGGCTGACGCTGCCATCCGGTGCGCTCGGCGTGCCGACCGAGATGAACGACACCTCCGTGTTCGCCACGGCGTCGGCGATGCTGGTGGTGGCGCGCAACCGGCCACTGCCGACGCCCTCGGCAATCAGGCGGTCGATCTCGTCTTCCACGATGGGCGACTGCCCGCGTGCGAGCATGGCGACCTTCTCGGGCGCGATGTCGACTCCCACAATCTCATGGCCGGACGCGGCAAGGCAACCGCAGGAAACCGCGCCGACGTAGCCGATGCCCAGAACCGAAATCCTCATGGAGCCGAAACAAACAATATTTCGGCATCGAAAACAAGGATTGGATGGTCAGGACGCGGGCGTCAGCGTCCAGGGCGTGCCAGGCTCGCAGAAGAACGGCACGGAATTGGGCGTGCGGACGTTGGGGGCGAGGCCCATCTCGGCCCGCAACGCGCGGAACAGCGCGCCATGCGCCACCACCAGCACGGGCGCGGGGCGGGTCAGCGCCCCGTTGATCGCCGCCACCGCGCGGGCGCGTAGCACGTTGAACGGTTCGGCGCCCTCCGGCGTGAACGCGCCGGCAACCCAGTCGTCGAACCAATCGGCCATGGGCTGGCCTTCCTGCACGCCGAAGGCCACTTCCCGCAACTCGTCCTCTACCTCCAGCGGCACGCCGATCTGCTCGCCGACGATGACGGCGGTGTCATAGGCGCGGGACAACGGGCTGGTGACGATCGAGCGGATACCTCGGGTCCGCAACACCTCGGCCGCGGTGCGGGCCTGGGCGAGTCCGACCTCGTTCAGCGGTATATCCACGTTGCCCTGGGACAGGTTACGCGCGTTCCAGTCGGTTTCGCCATGCCGAAGGAACCAGAACGCGCGTTGGGCCAGCATCAGGTTTTGAGACCTTCCTGCTCCATCATGCGCTGCACGGCCTGGCGGGCCATCATGCGGCCCAGATGCGCGGCAACATTCGGCGGCAAGTCCATGCCTATGCGCTTGCCCCAGAACGCGACGTAGAACATCGCGCTGTCGGCGATGCTGTATTCGCCAGCGACCCAATCCTTGCCGGCCAGCGCCTTGTCCATGATGCCGAAACCCTTGGCGGCCATCTCCCGGCCTTGCGCCTTCACTTTGTCATGCGTGGCCTCGTCCGAGCTGAAGTTGCTGGGACGGAACTGCCGGGCAAAGCCTTGCATATGGATGGTCGCGACGCAGTAGTCCATCGCCTCGGCGCTGCGCAGCTCGGCCTCCTCCGACTTCGGCAGCAACCCGGCCTCCGGGTTGGTCTCCGCGAGGTGACGGGCGATCACCGGGAACTCGGTCACGATCGACCCATCATCGCGTTGCAGGGTGGGCACCTTGCCTTTGGGGTTCAGCTCGCTGAACGGTGGGCGGTAGTTCTCGCCGCCATGAATGCCGAGCTTGCTCAATTCATACGGCTTGCCGATCTCCTCCAGCACGATGTGGATGCCCATGGAACAGGCGCCCGGCGCGTAGAACAGCTTCATGGCTTTCCTCCTCAGTCGAACAGCGAGCTGACGGAACTCTCGTCCGAGATTCGCTGCATGGCCTCGGCGAGAACGGGGGCGATAGAGAACAGCCGGAGATTGCGGCTTTGCAGCACCGCCTCGGTCGGCAGGATGCTGTCGGTGATGGTCATGCACTCGATGGGGGAGGCCGCGATGCGCTCCGCCGCGTTGCCGGACAGCACGCCGTGGGTGACATAAACGCTTGCGGACTTAGCGCCGTTCCCCATGAGCGCCACGCCCGCGTTGCACAGCGTGCCGCCGCTGTCCACGATGTCGTCCACCAGGATGCAGTCCTTGCCGCGCACGTCGCCGATGACGTTCATCACCTCCGACATGCCCGCGCGCTCCCGGCGCTTGTCGATGATCGCCAGGTCGCAGTTGAGCCGGGTGGCGATGGCGCGGGCCCGCACTACGCCGCCCACGTCCGGCGAAACGATCATGATGTCGCGCCCGTTGAAGTGGCTGCGTATGTCGCGGGCGAACATCGGCGCGGCGTAAAGGTTGTCGACCGGGATGTCGAAGAATCCCTGGATCTGCCCGGCATGCAGGTCCAGCGTCAACACCCGGTTGGCGCCGGCCTCCGTGATCAGGTTCGCCACCAGCTTGGCGCTGATCGGCGTGCGCGGCCCGGCCTTGCGGTCCTGCCGGGCATAGCCGAAGTATGGGATCACGGCGGTGATGCGCCGGGCGGAGGCCCGCCGCAGCGCATCAAGTGTGATCAGCAGCTCCATCAGGTGGTCGTTCGCCGGGTAGGACGTGCTCTGGATCACAAACACGTCCTCCCCCCGCACGTTCTCGTGGACCTCGACGAAGATTTCCAGATCGGCGAACCGGCGCACCGATGCGGCCGCCAGCTTCAGGTGCAAAGCGGCGGCCACGGCCTCCGCCAGCGGTCGGTTGCTGTTGCAGGCGAGGATCTTCATGGAGCGGACGTCCCGGACATGGGGCAGATTGCAAGCCACATGGGTTTAGCAACCTCCAAGCAAACTGTCACGACGAAGCGCCTACACTACCGGGCCACCCGCGCCCCGCTCGCGTTCAGCACGACATCGCGCACGCCGCCTGCGGCCTCGTTCGCCACCACGACGGCGACATCGCCCCAGTAGCTGTCCAGCGTGCCCGGCGGCACCTCGTTGAGCTGCACGATCCGCCCGCGCTCCTCGCCCCGGCTGTCCGACACGATCCATTGCAGCTCGATCCGCATCGTGCCCTTGGCGCCGGGCGCGGTCTGCACCTGGCCGGACAGGCTGAAATCGGCGCCTCCGGCCGCGTCCTGAATCACCAGGCCCATGGCACCGAGCTTGGCGCGTATCTGCGCCGGCAAGCTGCTATTGCCGTCGCCGGGCGCGCCGGTCACGCCCGACAGGTAGATGCGGGCCGGGCGGTTGAGCAGGCTGTTCGGGTCGCTTTGCCGTCGTGCCGCCTCGATTCGGCCGAGCAGGGAGGCGATGCCCGGGGCCGCCTGCGCTGCCGCCGCCTTGAGCACCGCCGGGTCTCCGCCAGCCCAGGCCGCCGCCGAAACCGGCGCACCTTCGGACACGCCTTGCGGCTCGCCGGACGGGTTCTGCACGACGTAGCTCGGCACCACTTCGGATCCCCGCACCTCGGCCGACAGCATAAGGCGCCAATCGCCGCGCCCGCGGTCGGTAGTGGCGGGCACCTCCTCCGTCCGCAGCGCGTCGGCGACGGCGCCCGCCCAGGCGTTGGCCCCGGCGTCCGGCAGCAGCGACTGCTCGGGCGTCAGCACCGCGAGCCGGGATGGCGGCGGCTGCGCCAAGCGCTCCGCCGTGGCGCCAGGGCGGCCCAGGAAGGGCTGCGGCAAGTCCCCGCACCCGGCCAGCACTAGCAGGGCGGCAAGGCAAAACCTAAAGGACACAGCTCACCAGCCCGATGGCGACAAGCATTAGGATAAACAGGAAAAAGTACGGATGCACGCGCGCCCTATAGCATGATCGCGGAGATCTGGTGCCCGATCGGCCCGCCGCCGGCGAGGGTGCGGCGGCGATGGCTGAAGAACCGCTCGGGGTCCGCCAGGGTATCCGCGTCGATCACGCCCACCTGGCCGATCCCGCCCAGGCGCATCCGGCAATATCCGGAAAGGTCGAACTGCCAACGGTCCGGATGCCCTCCCGCCACGAAGAAGCGGCTGTTGCCGCCTTCATGCGCCAGCACGGCGTCGCGTAGGTCTGGGCCGACCTCATAGGATGGCTGCCGGATGCAGGGGCCAATCGCGGCGACGACCGAGGCCGGCCGGGCGCCGAGCCGGATCATGGCCGCAACCGTTGCCTCCAGCACGCCGGCAACCGCACCGCGCCAGCCCGCATGCACCGCGCCGACCACCCCGGCCCGGCGATCCTCCAGCAGAACGGGGGCGCAATCGGCGGTGATGATGCCGAGCGCCACGCCGGGCCGGTTCGTCACCATCGCGTCTGCCCGCGGCCCGGCGCTAAATGACCACGGCGCGTCCACGGTCGCCACGTCGATGCCGTGCACCTGGGTCAGCCCGACCAGGTTCGCCGGCTCCGCCCCCAGGAGTCGCGCCGCCCGCGCCCGGTTCTCCCGCACTGCCTCGGGCGCGTCCTGTCCGGACAGACTGCAGTTCAGGCTGGCATACGGCCCCACGCTCACGCCGCCGCGCCGGGTGAAGAAGCCGTGCGGACAGGACAGGGTGGCGCTGCCCAGCGCTTCGAGCGTCAAGGCTCGAAGCCGGCGGGGCAGGGCAGGTCACCGTGGCAGACCGCCATCGCCTTGAACAGCCGGCCCATGCGGTCCGGCTCGGCCAGGCGCTGGGCCGCCTGCACCAGCGCCGCCGCGCGCCTAGGCGGCTGCATACGCGCCAAACGCCCCGTGCGCTGGAACAGTCCGAGCCGGGTCAGGAACACGCCCTGCGGCATTGGCCCGTGCGCCACCGCCCCGGCCGCCCGTGCCACGCGGGCAAGCGCCCCAAAATCGACATGCGCGGTGAGGTCGGCGGCGCCGGGTTCGTCCAACGGGCTGGCTGGCCGGCCGTTCCGCAGGGCTTGCAGGCTGTCGCCCGGCGCGCTTTCCGCCGGGCCGTAGTCCAAGAACAGCGCTGCCCCGCCATCGCGGGCCACCCGGCGCGCGACGTGCCCGACCACCGCGCGGGCCGGCTCGCACAGTTCGGTGACGGCGCCCTCCTCAACCCGGGCGGAGTCCAGGTCCGGCGCCGCCGCGGGCTGCTCCACCAATGCGCCGCCATCCACGAAGCGTTCGGCCCACCCAATGCCGCGGCGGACGAGTTGGCGGATCGGCAGGGCGTCCAGGAACTCGTTGGCCAGCAGGATCAGCGGCCCCGGCGGCACATCCGCCAGCGCGTCGTGCCACGCGGCATCCGGCACCCGCGCCGCCTGCTGGGCCCGCAGCCGGGGCGAGGTTTCGACCAGGTGCACCCGCAGCGCCGCCCGGAACGGCGCTGCCACGTTGCTTATGGCGCGCAGCGCGTCGGCCATCAGCGTGCCGCGGCCGGGTCCGCACTCGGTCAGCAGCACGGGGTCGGGCCGGCCCATCGCGTCCCAGGTGACGGCCGCCCAAAGACCCAAGACTTCGCCGAACACCTGGGTGATCTCGGGCGAGGTGGTGAAGTCGGCATAAGGGTCGCGTTCCGCGTAATAGGCGGCGTTGGCGCGGGCCATGAAGGCATCCAGGCGTTCCACGTCAGCCGCGCTGCATCAGCCCGGCCGCCCGGGGCTGGGCGCGGGCGATCAGCCAGGCGCCGGCCCCAATCATCGGCAAGGACAGCAGTTGCCCCATCGTGGCGCCGGCGAACAGGAAGCCGAGAAAAGCGTCGGGCTGGCGGAAGAACTCGCCGACGATGCGCGCCACCCCGTAGCCGACCAGGAACACGCCGGTCAACGTGCCGAACCGGGCGCGGACCGCCGGGCTGCGGCACAGCAGCGCCAACAGGAGCAGCAGGACCGCGCCCTCCATCGACGCCTGGTAAAGCTGGCTCGGATGCCGCGGCTCCGGCCCGGCAACCGGGAAGATCATCGCCCAGGGCAGCCAATCCGGCGCCGGGCGGCCCCACAGCTCGCCGTTGATGAAGTTGGCGATGCGGCCGAGGCCCAGCCCGATCGGCACCACCACGGCGAGCCGGTCGGCGAATCCCAGCAGCGGGATGCGATGGCGCCGGCAATACAGCACGAGGGCCGCCACGACGCCCAAGGTGCCGCCATGGAAGCTCATGCCGCCCTGCCATACCGCCAGCGCGCCCAATGGGTTCTGCAGATAATGCATCGGCTGGTAGAACAGCACGTAGCCGAGGCGCCCGCCGAGCACGACGCCGAGCGTGGCCCAGGTCAGGAAATCGTCGGTCTGCTCCTCCGTCGCCACCGGCGGCGACAGCCGCACCAGGCGACGCATGATCCGCCAACCCAGCAGGAGGCTGCCGATGTAGGCGAGCGCATACCAGCGGATGGCGAGCGGCCCGACCTGGATCAGCACCGGGTCGAAGCCGGGAAATATCAGGACGGGGTTCATGCGTAACGCTCCGGCGCCTGCAGATACTCCTGCACGTAGCGGCGCACGCCCTCTTCCAACGGGGTGAACTGACCCGCGTAGCCGGCGGCGCGCAGGCGGTCCATGCGGGCCTCGGTGAAGGACTGATACTGGCCGTACAGCGCGGCGGGCATGTCGATGAATTCCACCGCCCGAGACCGCCCCGCCGCGTCGCACACGGCATGGGCCAGGTCGAGGTAGCTGCGCGCCGTCCCAGTGCCGAGATTGAACAACCCGCTCACCGCCGGCCGGTCCAGCAACCACAGCATGACATCAACCACGTCGCCCACCCAGATGAAATCCCGTCGCTGCGCCCCGTCCGCCAGCCCGGCCCGGTCCGAGCGGAACAGGCGGGCCGGCTGCCCGGCCGAAACCTCGTCGTGCTTTACCTTCACGACCGAGATCATTCTGCCTTTGTGATACTCGTTCGGGCCGTAAACGTTGAAGAATTTCAGGCCGGCCCATTGCGGCGGCGCGGCCTCTCCCGCCGCCAGCGCCGCCGCCACGCGCAGGTCAAAGGCGTGCTTGGTCCAGCCATACAGGTTCAGCGGGCGGAGGGCGCGGAGCAGCGCCGGGTCGTCGTCAAAGCCGGACGTGCCGTTGCCGTAGGTGCTCGCGGACGATGCGTAAACAAATCGAGCGCCCATTGCGGCGCACCACTGCCAAAGCCGCCAGGACAACGCAACGTTTGTTCTCCATGCCAGGTCGCCGTCGGTCGCCGTCGTTTCGCTGATGGCGCCGAGGTGGAACACCATCTCGACAGGCGGCCGAGTCGCCAGGAACGCATCGAGCGCGTCGGGCGAAATGACCTCTGTGGGTGGATGGCTGGCCAGGTTGCGCCACTTGCCGTCACCGCCGAGCCGGTCAACCACCACGGCCTCAGTGCCGCGCCGCACCAGAGCCGCGTGCAGGTTGGAGCCAATAAAGCCGGCGCCGCCGGTCACAAGGATCATCGCCGAGCGTTATAGGCATCCGGACCGGGCTGACATAGCCCCTCGGCGTATGCATGTATCGGTTTCCGATAATGGAGGTGGAGCGCCATGACCGAACGACCGAAGTTCTTCGACGACTTGGCCGGGGTGGCCGGCGGCGCGTTCTCCGCCTTGGCCGGCATCCGGGAAGAAGCGGAAAGCATGGTGCGCGCCCGTGTGGACGAGGCGATCCGCAAGCTGGACCTGGTCCGGCGGGAGGACTTGGACGCGGTGGGGGAGATGGCCGCCAACGCCCGGGCCGGGCAGGAAGCCGCCGAAGCCCGCTTGGCGGCGTTGGAAGCCCGGCTGTCCAAGCTTGAAGGGGCCGGGCCGGGCGGCGCGGCTGCGAGCCAGCCGACCGCCGAAACGCCAGAGGGCGGAGCGTCCGAGGTCGCGCCGGGCACGATGCCGCCGGGTTCCAACGCGCCCGGCTCCATCATGCCGCCGGCCGATCCCCGGTCGGATGCCGGCCCGTCGGAGGCCAGAGCGTCCGCGGTGGCGCCGGGCGCGATGCCGCCGGAGTCAAAGGCGCCGGGTTCGATCATGCCGCCGTCGCCGGACGGCGTGGCCTGAGCCGCCGTACCACGGTCGCCGCCCTTCTTCCAGGCCGGGTCATCTAGCCCTTGGCGCGAGTCTCTGCCCCATATACCATCGGTGGGGCGACGGGTTCGCGCGTTGGCCCGGGCCGCCTTCAACTGGGGAGACCCTGCATGTCAGCCCTGAATACCTATGCCGCCGAGACCGCGGCCAACCCGCTTGACGTCATCGAGCAGGTCATCGCCGCCAACGATTGGGCGTTCGACCGCCGCAACGACTCGGAGATGGCCGCCGAAGCGCCGGGCAAGTGGTGCGATTACGGCCTGTATTTTAGCTGGTCGCGGGAAATCAGTGCGATGCACTTTAACTGCGCCTTTGACCTGAAGGTGCCGGAAAAGCAGCGCGCGGCGCTTTACGAGTTGCTGGCGCTCGCCAACGAGAAGCTTTGGATCGGCCATTTCGGCATGGACGCCGATGATGGCATGCCGCTGTTCCGCCACAGCGTGCTGCTGCGCGGCGCGTCGGTCGCCAGCGCCGAAAGCCTGGAGGACATGGTTGATATTGCCATCACGGAGTGCGAACGCTTCTACCCCGCGTTCCAGTTCGTGCTGTGGGGTGGCAAGACCCCGGCAGAGGCCATGCAGGCCGCCATGCTGGAGTGCGTGGGGGAAGCGTGACAGAGGCGCTACCGCCCATCCTGCTGCTCGGCGGCGGCAGGATGGGCGGCGCCATGCTGGCTGGCTGGCGCGAGCGCGGCCTGGCGCCGTCTTTCGTGATCGACCCCGCCCCGGCCGCAGCCGCCTTGGCCGGCGATGGAGTTCAGGTCGTCACCGCCGCCGACGGCCTGCCGCCTGGATTCGCCCCCGCCGCAGTGGTTCTGGCTGTGAAGCCGCAACAGGCCGACGCAGCGCTGCCGGGCGTGGCCCGGTTTGCCGGGCATGGGGCGGTGATGCTGTCTATCATGGCGGGCCGCACAATCGCCGGGCTTCAAACAATGCTGGGCACCGGGGCGTCGGTCGTACGCGCCATGCCGAATACCCCGGCGGCGATCCGGCAGGGCATCACCGTCGCCTGCCCCGCTCCAGGTGTCACGCCAGCCCAAAAGGCGTTGTGCGATGGCCTGCTGGCCTCGGTGGGGGAGGTTACGTGGGTCGATGATGAACGCCTGATCGACCCTGTCACCGCGGTGTCCGGCGGCGGTCCCGCCTACGTGTTCCTGTTGGCGGAACTGCTGGAGCGGGCAGCCGCAGAGCAAGGCATCCCCCCGGCGCTCGCCCGGCAACTCGCCCGCGTCACGGTTGCCGGCTCCGGCGCGCTGCTCGCCGCCAGCACGGAGGACGCTTCCGCCTTGCGTGTCGCCGTCACCAGCCCGGCAGGAACCACCGAACGGGCGCTCGCGGTGCTCATGCAGGACGCGGCCTGGCCCGCCCTCATGTCAAGCGCGATTGACGCCGCTACCCGGCGATCCCGGGAACTCGCTTCGTGAGTGTCCCGGGAACTTGCTTCCTGAGTTCTCCGGGAACTTGCCGCCTGGGTTCGCCGCGGTGCCCCTCGACAGGCTTTGATCCGCGGCCCATCTGACGGGCATGGAAGACAAGCAGCTCGATCAGGCCCTGGTTGCCGCCGTGTTCAGCCAAGCCGCCCTGCGCGGCTGGGCCGACGTGAACATCGTGGAAGCGGCGCGCGACGCCGACCTGCCGCTCGACCGCGTGCGCGCCCGCTTCCCGGGCCGCGGCGCGGTGCTGCTGCGGTTCGGCATCATGGCCGACCAAGCCGCCTTGACCGCTGGGTCGAGCGAGCCAAGCCCGCGGGAGCGCTTGTTCGACATGGTGATGTCGCGGTTCGACGCGCTGCAGCCGCACCGGGCCGGCCTTCTGCAACTGATGCGCGCCTTGCGAACCGATCCGGCCACGTCCCTGCTCCTATACGGCGCCACGCTGCGCAGCATGAAATGGCTGCTGGACGGCGCGGGCATCCCTTCCACCGGCATCGTCGGCGGCCTGCGGGTGCATGGGCTGCTGGCGTTGTGGCTGTATGCCCTGCGCGCCTGGGAAAACGACGAAAGCCCCGACCTGTCGGCGACCATGGCGGCGGTGGACCGCGGCTTGGACCGCGCGATCCAGGCGGAGAACATGCTTCCGGGCCGCCCCATCGCCCCGGCGGAGGACGCCGCGGCGGTGTTCGCCGACGCGGGCCTTGTGGAGGACGGGAGCGCCCCCGAGACGCCGCCGGACCCCGATCCGTCGCCGCCCAAGCCCGATGCGCCGCCTTTGTGATACGGTATGCGCCCGCCGCGCGTCATGTTAGCGTCCGGCTTACATTGGAGGAACCGCGATGAGTGACGACCCAGCTACCCGCATGCAGAACGCCACGGCAAAAGCCGCCGAGAACGCCACCCAGATGGGTCGGAACGCCATCGAGACCGGGATGGCCAAGATGGCCGAGTATTCCCGCATGTTCAGCGACATGAAGATGCCGTCCGTGCCGGGCATGCCCGACATGGACAGCTTCCTATCGCTGCACCGCAAGAACCTTGAGGTCCTGACCGCCGCCAACAAGGTCGCCCTGGAGGGTGCCCAGACCGTTGCCCGCCGCCACATGGAAATCATGCAGGAGACCATGCAGGAAGTGTCGGACGCGATGCGCGACCTGGCAGCGGCCGAGAGCCCACAGGCCAAGGCGGCCAAGCAGACCGAGAAGATGAAGCAATCTTACGAGCGCGCAGTCGCCAACGTGAAGGAGTTGGCCGACCTGATCCAACGCTCCAACGGCGAAGCGTTGAACATGCTGCACCAGCGGTTCACGGAAGCGATGGACGAGGTCAAGATGCTGGCGGAAAAGAACGGCAAGTCCTCGGCTTAATCCGGTGCACGGCCCGCAAGGGCCGGGCCGTCAGATCGGCAGCCGCATCCGCGCCCGGAGGCCGCCCAGCGGGCTGTCTCCGAGCACGATGTCGCCGCCATGCGCCCGCACGATGTCCCGGGCAATGGTCAGGCCCAACCCGGTGCCGCCCAGTGCGCCGCTTTCAAACGGCCGGAACACGTTTTCCCGGCGTTCAGGCGCGATGCCGGGGCCATCGTCGTCCACGATCACCTGGACGCCGCGCTCCTGCGGCTCGACCGACAGCCGGACCTGCCGCGCATGGCGGCGGGCGTTGTCAACGAGGTTGGTCACGGCGCGGCGAGCGGCGTCAGGCCGCAGGTTGAGCGTCACCTCCCGGGGGCCATCCAGTTCCACTTGGGCGCCCGCCCGGCGGGCGGCGCTGGCCACGTCCTCCAGCAGCGCGCTTAGGTCCACAGGCTGCGCCTGCTCGCTGCCCTCGCCGCGGGCAAAGGCGAGGTAGCCGCCGACCATCCGCTCCATTTCCTCCACGTCAGCGGTCATGTCGGCCACGTCCTGCTGCAGGTTCGGGTGCGGCGGCAGCACCGCGAGCGCTAGGCGGAGCCGGGTGAGCGGCGTGCGCAGGTCGTGCGACACGCCGGCCAGCATTTCGGTGCGCTGCGACAGGAAGCGCGTGATGCGCTCCTGCATGCGGTTGAACGCCGCCGCGACCTGCCGGACCTCGGTTGCACCCTCCGGCTTGATGGGGCCGCGGTCCCGCCCCATGCCGAACGCTTCCGCCGCATCGGCCAGGCGGCGGATGGCGCGGACCTGGATGCGCAGGAACATCGCCGCCACCGCGAACAACAAGAGCGCCGAGCCGACCACCCACAGCACGAACAGGTAGATGGTCGTGGCATACAGGCGCTTGCGCGGCGCCTCGACCTCCAGCACCGCGCCGGGAAGCTGCACGCGGACCAGCACGTCGCGGCTGTCGCTTGACCAGTCCATGGTGAACGGCCGCCGAACCTTCTGCTCGATGGCGGCAGCCAGGTCGTCGTCCATCGGGCCGAGCAGGTTCACGTGGGTGTTGGGCGGCAGCACGGCGTCCGGTACCAGCCGCACCGGAAATTCGTATTGCCGCCTGGCGGCGCCCAAGATCCAGGCCTCGTTCTCCGGGCCGCGGTAGCGGTCCAGCAGCTCGATGGTTTGCGCGATCTCGCCGGCGATGCTGCCGGACAAGCGGCGGGAGATGATGTCGAGGTGGCTGCCATAGAAGAAGGTAAACGCCACCGCCTGCAGCACCAAGAGGGGCACCAGCACGATCAGCAGGCTGCGGCCCAGCAGGCCGCGGGGCAGCAGGGTCTTGATGGGCCGGAGCAGGGTGCTGATCATGCGCAACCTCAAACGCCGGGCTTCAGCACGTAGCCACGGCCACGCACCGTATGCAGGAAGCGCGGCTCTCGCGGGTCGGCCTCGATCTTGCGCCGCAGGCGGGTCACCTGCACGTCGATGGCGCGCTCGCCGGTCTCGTCCATGCCGAGGGTTTCCACGATCCAGTCGCGCGACAGCACCTCGCCGGGCTTGCGGGCGAGCGCCTGCAGCAGCGCCGCCTCGCCGCCCGTCAGGTGCACAACGCCGTCGGGGCCGCGCAGCTCGGCCCTCTCGGTGTCGAACCACAGGCGGCCAAGCGGCACCGGCTCGGCCGGGGAGGGCGGAACCACCCGGCGCAGCATCGCCCGCAGCCGCAGCACCAGCTCGTAAGGCTCGAACGGCTTGCCTAGGTAGTCGTCCGCGCCGGCCTCGAACCCAGCGATCCGGTCCTCCGGCGCGCCGCGGGCCGTCAGCAGCAGGATCGGCAGCCCGGTGCGCCCGGCGCGCAGGCTGTTGGTGAGCGTGAGGCCGTTCTCCCCCGGCATCATCACGTCCAGCACCAGGACGTCCGGCTGCATGAACCGCATCTGCTCCCGGGCTTCGGCGGCGTGGCCGGCGGTGGTCACGCGAAATCCTTGCTCGGCCAGGTAGCGCGACAGCAGGGCCCGCAGCCGCGCGTCGTCATCGACAACCAAGACATGCACCTCCGTCACGGGCCGACCTTGAGGCCGACCCTGGGGCCGATCTGGGCGCCGCCGGGCCGGACGGTGGCTTCGGCCTGGTCGATGTAGGTGCGGGCGGCCGGCTCCATCACCCCGCGCATGACTCGGCGGAAGCCCTCGACCGCCGGGCCGCCGGCCTCGCGGTAGGCAATGGCCAAGCGCTCGCGCTGGCGCTCGAACAGCCGGCGCTCCAACGCCTGCCCGGCTTCGGTGAGGCTCAGCAATCGCTGCCGGCGGTCGCTGCGGCCTGGCAGTTGCGCGACGTAGCCCTGTTCCACCAGCGCGGTCAGCACGCGCGCCAAGCTTTGCTTGGTGATGCGCAGGATCGCCAGCAGGTCGCCAACCGTCATGCCGGGGGTGCGTCCGATGAAGTGCAGCGCCCGGTGGTGGGCGCGGCCCAGGCCAAGCTCGTCGAGGATCATGTCCGCCGCGCCGGTGAAATCGCGGTAAGCAAAGAACAGCATGTCCTGCGCCAAGCGCATCTGCTCCTCACGCAGAAACAGCAGGTTCGATCCGGCGGGGCCGCGGGGGTCCAGGCCGCTGCTCACGGCAGATCGCGTTTCGGACATGGCAGGCATTCTCCAATCATACGACAGGTTTATTGACTTACCCTAACTTGCATTATACGGTCGGCCCGAGTTAAGCAACAATATTACCGTGGAGCCTGGACATGGCGCTCGTTCCATTCGATGACCGCGATGGGCTGATCTGGATGGACGGGGCGATGGTGCCCTGGCGGGATGCGAAGCTGCATGTTTTGTCGCATGGCCTGCATTATGCCAGCGGCGTGTTCGAGGGTGAACGGGCGTATTCCGGCAACATCTTCAAGCTACGCGAGCACACCGAGCGGCTGATCGCCTCCGGGCGCATCCTGGGCTTCGAAATCCCCTGGTCGGCCGAGCAGATCGACGCCGCCTGCCAGCAGGTGATCGCGGCGAACAACCTGACCGACGCTTACGTCCGCCCGATTGCCTGGCGCGGCACCGAGCAGTTGTCCGTATCTGCTCAGAACACCAAGATTCACCTGGCCATCGCCTGCTGGGCCTGGCCGAACCTGTTTGGCGCGGACCGCATGAAGGGCGTGCGGCTCGGCATGGCGCCGTGGAAGCGCCCGCACCCGGAAACCGCGCCGACTGCCAGCAAGGCCGCCGGGCTGTACATGATCGGCACGCTGTCCAAGCATGCGGCGGAGGCGGCAGGCTTCGACGACGCGCTGGTGCTCGACTGGCGCGGCCGGGTGTCGGAAGCGACCGGTGCCAACATCTTTTTCGTCATGGACGGGGAAATCCACACGCCGACGCCCGATTGCTTCCTGGACGGCATCACCCGGCGCACCGTGATGTCCATTGCCCGGCGGAACCAGATGAAGGTGGTCGAACGGGCTATTGAGCTGGAGGAACTGCCGCGGGCCACCGAGGTGTTCCTGTCCGGCACCGCGGCGGAGGTTACGCCGGTGCGGGAGATTGCCGGGCAGAACTATACTCCAGGACCGATCACGGAAACGCTGCTGCGCGAGTACGATGGCCTCGTGCACATGACCCCGGCCGAGGTGTCCAGTCGCGCGGCGTAGGCCAGCGGCGCCAGCAGGACCAGCCAGGCAAGGCGGGCCTGGTAGCGGTGGTGCGGGCCTGACAGCGCACCGGTGGCGAAGGCGTTGATCAATAGGGCCGTCAGCACGACTGCCGCCAGCCCGGCCAGCGCGCGCCGGGTCCGCCAGCAGCGCAGCATGACTGCCACAGTGCCGGTGGTGCCGATGGCAAGCAGCATCGCGTGCACGACGAGAAACGGCGCCGCCGCATCCCGCAACAGCCCGCGCGGCTGCAAGGCGGCCTGGTAGCGGGCGATCTCGGCTTCGGGAAGATACGGTCGCAGGCGCGGCAGCACGGCTACGTCCAGGTGGTCCGGAACCAGCGTGTCGCCGACCTGCACGCGGAAAAGCTGGCGCAGCGTGTTCGACGCCGCCGCCTGCAGCGTGTCGAGCGGGTAGGCGGCGATGATGGCCGGCACCAGCCGCGCCGCTTCCGGCGCAAAGCGGGTGGGTCCGAAGCCGTCCGCCCAGAGCGGACCCTGCGGGTGCCACAGGAACTCGTCGCTGTCGGCGGACAAGCGGCCCTGCCAGGCGCAAAGGCGCAGCCTGGGATCGGGGCAGGCGCGGTCGAGGTAAGCCCGGCCCGGCCCGTCCCCCACCAGCCGCGCAAGCGCGAACACCGAGCCGTAGGGCGAGATGCCTAAAGTTTGATTGCCGACCGCGTTGGTCAGCAGCAGCAGCGCCAGCGCCGCCGCCAGCGGTACGGCCGGACGCCAGTTCAGGCGCCGTAGCGAGCGCCAGCCGCGGTGCCAGCGTAGCAGCGCGAGCACCGCGACGCAGCCGGCCGCAAGGATCAGATGCGCCAAATGCGACGCGACCGCGACCGACCCGATCAGCGCGACCCAGGCAAGCTCGGTCCGGGACAGCCGCTCACTGCCGAATGCCAAGTCGTACAGGCACAGGACGACAAGGGGCGTGAAGGCATCGGGCATCAGTAAGGAGGTGAACCACGGCGCGGCGCTGCCGACTGCGAGCACGGCGCAGAGCGCAAGGTGCAGCCCAGCCCGCGGCCCGCCCAACACCTTCTGCGTCAGCCAGAGCACGGCGGACACCAGCAAAGCTTGCGCCGCAAGCGGCAGCCACAGCGTACCGCCCAGGGAAAGCGCTAGGAACGGCCCGTAGATCCACGGCTTGTCCCAGCCGATGCTCGGTTCCATCCCCATTTCCAGCAGCGGGCCGGTGTCGCTGAACATAAGGGGGTAGCCGTTGCTCAGGGCGGGCCACAGCAGGAACAGGGCGCCGCAACCCACGGCAAGGACGCCCACCCACCGGGCGCGTTGGCGACTCAAGGCATCCTGCCGGCTGGACGTGCCATCGCGCCGTCAATTCGCTTCATCTGAGGCGTTTCCAAATATTGCGCATCCGTCCTGGGCGCCGGCCGGTAATCCTAAGCCGGCACGACAATCGTGCCGCCTATCTTTAGGAAATCTCAATGTCCGACAATCGATCGAACGAGACGCCCGCCAGAACGGGACTGGAACGGCGCGGCCTGTTGCGCGGCACCAGCTACGGCGCGTTGGCCCTCGGAACCATGGCCGTCGCGGGCGCTGCCGTCACGAGCACGCCCGCTCTTGCCTTGGGCAACACCGCCACCGCCGTGCTGAACTTCGCGCTCAACTTGGAGTACTTGGAGGCCGAGTTCTACCTCCGTGCCATCTACGGGTCGGGCCTCGCCGACGCGGACACCTATGGCCTCGGTGTCCAGGGCGGCGTCACGGGCGGCCGGGCCGTCAGTTTCGACACGCCGATCGTCCAGCAATACGCCCAGGAGATCGCGCACGACGAGCAGAACCACGTCCGCTTCATCCGCAGCGTCCTCGCCGACAAGGCGGTGGCGGAGCCGGCCATCGACCTGACCGGGAGCTTCAACACGCTGGCCCAAGCCGCCGGCCTCGGCGACGGCTTCGACCCGTTCGCCAGCGAAAACGATTTCCTGCTCGGCGCGTTCATTTTCGAGGATGTCGGCGTTACTGCTTACGCCGGCGCAGCGCCGCTGGTGAACAGCAAGGCCGTGCTGGCGGCCGCGGCCGGCATCCTGGCGGTCGAGGCTTACCACGCCTCCGAAATCCGGCTCTTGTTGCTGCAGCGCGGCTTCACGGTGGAGGTGCAAAAGATCTCGGACCTGCGCGCTGTCCTGTCGGGTGCGGCCGACGACCAGGGGATCCTGGTTGACGGCGTCGCCAACATCGTGCCGACCGACAGCAACAGCCTCGCCTTTGCCCGCACGACCCGGCAAGTGCTCAACATCGTTTACGGCGCGCCGGACGCCGCCTCCGGCCTGTTCTTTCCGGCCGGCTTGAACGGCGCGATTACCACCTGACACAGGATTCAGACAGGGCGCGAGCAGAGGGTTCGCGCCCTGACTTTCAGGCAGTTCCAGCCTCCCAGCGAGCCGCCGCCGCGTCGTCCGAGTCGCGGGCCTCCACCCAATGCGCGCCGCCGTCCGCTGATTCTTCTTGTTTCCAGAACGGTGCCCGGGTTTTCAGCCAATCAATCAGGAACGCCGTCGCGTCGAGCGCCGCCTGGCGGTGCGGGCTGGCGGTCAGCACTAGCACGATCGGCTCCCCCGGGAGCAACCGCCCGTAGCGGTGGACCACGGTGCAGCCCTGCAGCGCCCATCGCGCCTCCGCTTCTGCCGCGATGGCGGCGAGCGCACGCTCGGTCATGCCGGGGTAGTGTTCCAGGGTCATGCTGCGGATCGGCTGGCCGCCCGCGCTGTCCCGCACCACGCCGACGAAGCAGCCCACGCCGCCCACGTCCGTCCGCCCGGCCAGCAGCGCCGCCATTTCCGCGCCGGGATCGAAGCTCTCCGCCTGGACGCGCACGCTGGGCATCAGCCGCCCGTCACTGGGGGGAAGAACGCGATCTCATCCGCATCCTGCACGGGACTGCCGGGTGCTGCGAACTCCTGGTTGACCGCGGCGCGCACAGTGGCCGGATGGGCAAAGGCCTGCGCGCCGGCGCCGTCGCGCTCCCGCAGGAACGCAACCAGCTCGCCCACGGTCGCGACGTCCGGCGGCAGCGTCAGCGCCTCCTCTGTGCGGCCCATCCGTTCGCGGAACGAGGCGAAGTAAAGGATGCGGGCCATCAGCGCGGTGTCGGCACGGTCTCGATGGTGCCGTTCGGGTTGATGATCGTGCTGGTGCCGTTGCCGTTCGGCACCATGATTGCTCCCGGCCCTTGCGGCGTGGTGAGCGAGCGGTAGCCGCTGGTGCCGCCGGTGTCCACCGCCGGGCCTTGCGGGGTTTGCACGGTCTGGCCGGTCCGACCCGGCCCGCCGGGAACAGGCGATTGCGGCGCCGGCGGTAACACGTTGGCCCCGGGCGCGGACGGCAGGCCCGGCTCGACCGAGCCCGGCGGAGTCGAACTGCCCCGCCTCGCGGGCCGCGGCTGGCGTCCGGCCGGAAGGCCCGGCTGGGCGCCCGGCACCGTCGTGTCCTCGCCCACCCCCGGCTGCTGCTGCACATCCGTGAGCGTCGGCTGGGGCGGGGGCGGGCCGGGCCACACGTTGCCCGGCTCCGGCGTCAGCGGCACCACGTCAACGTCCCGCCCTAACGTGCGGCGCACGTTCTCGCTGTCCGCCATCGGGCGGTTCGGGTTCTCGCCCGGCAGGGTGAAGGTGTGGTCAAGAAACGTGCCGAACCCCGTGCAGCCGGGCAGGAGGACAAGAAAGCCAAGCGTAACGATGCGCCGCATGTGGGTGAAGGCTCCTGTGGCGGCCGCTGGGCCATCGGAAGAATGCATGTGCAATAGAGGATGCTCAAGGCTGGTTGAACCCAGTTTTTCGGGCGCCTAGGCGGTTTGCACGGGACCTGTGCCTATTCAGGGACCCTGCGCGCCCTGAGCGTCCGCCTGGGGATGCGTCGCGTGCCGCAGCCCCGCCACGAGGTAATCCCAGCCGGTCCAGATCGTCAGCCCGGCCGCAACCCACAGCATCGCCTCCCCGATCCCGGCGACCGGCAGGAATTGCAGGTGCAGCAGCCGGGCCGAGGAGTCGCCCGCCAGCAGGGTGCCGAGCGCGCCCATCTGGAAGCCAGTTTTCCACTTGGCCAGGCCGGTGACGGGCAGGCCCACCCGCAGCCCCGCCAGGTATTCGCGTAGCCCGCTGACCAGGATCTCGCGCAGCATGATGACGATTGCGGGGTATAATCCCCAGTCCGACAGGCGCTCCTGCCCGGCCAGCAGCATCAACGCCGCGCCGACCAGCAGCTTATCGGCGATCGGGTCCAGCATGCGGCCGATGTCCGATATCTGCCGCCGTCCGCGGGCGATCCGGCCGTCGAAGTAGTCGGTGATGGCGGCGGCGGAGAACACGACGCATGCTAGGAAATCCGCCGCCGGCGTGCGCACCGCGACCAGCGCCACCAGCAGCGGGATCGCGGCGATGCGGGACAAGGTGAGCAGGTTGGGAAGGTCGGTCAGCATGCCCACGCACCTTAAAGCGGATTCCCATCCGGGTCAGCCGGCCAATTCGCGCCTGCGCCGCCCTCCGTCAGTAGGTGGCGCGCCCGCCGCTGATGTCGAAGGTGGCGCCGGTGCTGAACGAGCAGTCCTCGGTCGCGAGCCAGCAAGCCAGGGCGGCGATCTCCTGCACATCGACGAAGCGGCCCATCGGGATCTTCGACAGCATGTACTCGATCTGCGCCGGCGACATCTGCTTGAAGATGTCGGTCTTGGCGGCGGCGGGTGTCACGCAGTTCACCAGCACGCCCTTGCCGGCCAGCTCCTTGCCCAGCGACTTGGTCAGCGCGATCATCCCTGCCTTGCTAGCGCTGTAGTGCGACGCATTGGGGTTGCCCTCCTTGCCGGCCACGGAGGCAATGTTGACCACCCGCCCGTAACCGCGCGCCACCATGCCGGGGACCAGGGCCGAGCACGCAAGAAACGGCCCGACCAGGTTCACCTCGACCACCCGGCGCCATTCTTCCGCCGCCAGCTCCCAGGTGGGCGCATTGCCGCCGGTGATGCCGGCGTTGTTCACCAGGATATCAACGGCGCCATGCCGCGCCAGCGTGGCCTCGGCCGCGGCCCGCACCGTGGCCTGGTCCGTCAGTTCGACCGGGTGCGTGCTGACCACGCCCTGCGCCGCCAGCTCGCCCTCGGTCTGCGCCATCGCCGCCGCGTCCAGGTCCCAGATGGCGACCGCGGCGCCCGAAGCCAGCATGCGCTCCGTGATGGCGCGGCCAATGCCGCGTGCGCCGCCGGTGACCACGGCCGTGCGGCCTTTCATGTCGAGCTGATTCACCCTGCCGTCTCCCTGTCCTGTTGTTTCGTCAGCCGGCGTCGCGCGCTGCGCCCGGGTGGAAATGCGCGTAGATGCGCCGCGCCGTTTCCGTGTTGATGCCGGGCGTCGCTTCCAGGTCCGCGAGCCCCGCCGCCTTCACCCCGCGGGCCGAGCCGAACCGGTTCAACAGCGCGCGCTTGCGGGCGCTGCCCACGCCCGGCACCTCGTCCAATTCGCTGGTCACGAGCGCCTTGCTGCGCCCGGCGCGGTGGGTGGTGATGGCGAAGCGGTGCGTCTCGTCGCGCACGCGTTGCAGGTAGTACAGCACCGGGTCGCGCGGCGGCAGTTGGAAGGGCTGGCGGCCTTCCATGTGGAACCACTCGCGCCCGGCGTCGCGGTCGGGACCCTTGGCAATCGCCACCAGCGGGACCGTGTGCATGCCGAGGTCCTGCATGATGCCGCGCACCGCCGAAAGCTGCCCGGCGCCCCCGTCGATCAGCACCAGGTCCGGCAGGGCCGGCGCCTCGCCCTCACCGTTCTCGCTGGCCGCCTGCTCCTTGAGCGCGCGGCCGAACCGACGTTCCAGCACTTCGCGCATCATCGCGAAGTCGTCGCCGGGCGCGATGGGGCCGCGGATGCCGTACTTGCGGTAGGCGTTCTTCTGGAACCCGTCCGGCCCCGCCACCACCATCACGCCGTACGGGTTGGCGCCCATGATGTGGCTGTTGTCGTAGCACTCGATCCGGGCGGGCACCGCGGACAGGCCGAACAGCTCGGCCACGCCTTCCAGCAGCTTGGCTTGGCCCGCCGTCTCGGCCAGCTTGCGTTCCAACGCTTCGCGCGCGTTGGTTTCGGCATGGAGCACCACGGCGCGCTTCTCGCCACGCGCCGGCACCGTCAGCGCAACCCGGCGACCGGCCTTTAGCGACAGCGCCTCCGCCACCAGTTCCCCTTCCGGCAGCGCGTGGTTCAGCAGCACGGCGCCGGGCGCGGGCTTGTCGTCGTAGAACTGCGCGACAAAGGCGGCCAGCACGGCGTCCAGTTCCATGTCGCGCGCATGGGTCGGGAAGAACGCTCGGTTGCCGTTGTTGCGCCCGCCGCGGATGAAGAACACCTGGACGCAGCTTTGCCCGCCGATCTGGTGGCCCGCGATCACGTCGGCATCGGTCAGGCTGGCCGGGTTGATGACGGCCGTGCCCTGCACATGCGTCAGGCCGCGGATGCGGTCGCGGATCGCCGCTGCGCGCTCATACTCCAGGCGCTCCGCCGCCGCCTCCATCTCGCGCGCCAACTCCTGCTGCACCGTGTTGGCCTTGCCGCCCAAAAAGGCGCGGGCCTGGTTCACCAAACGGCCATACTCCTCCGCGCCGACACGGCCGACGCAGGGGGCGGAGCAGCGTCGGATCTGGTGCAGGAGGCAAGGCCGGCTGCGGTTGGCGAATACGCTGTCCTGGCAGGACCGCAGCAGAAACACGCGCTGCATGGCGTTGACCGTCTGGTTCACCGACCACACGGACGCGAATGGCCCGTAATAGCTGCCCTTTCGCGTGCGCGACCCGCGGTGCTTGACGATCTGCGGGAACGGGTGGTCCTCCGTCAGCATCAGCCACGGGTAGCTCTTGTCGTCCCGCAGCACGATGTTGAACCGCGGCTTCAGCCGCTTGATGAGGTTGGCCTCCAGCAGCAGGGCCTCGGCCTCCGTGTGCGTCGTCACGATCTCCATGGAGGCCGTTTCCGACACCATGCGCCGCAGCCGCTCGTTCAGCCGGGCGAACTGGGTATAGGAATAAACCCGCTTCTTCAGGCTTTTGGCCTTGCCGACGTAGAGCGCGTCCCCCCGGCCATCCAACATGCGGTACACGCCGGGGCTGAGCGGCATGGTCATCAGCGCGTGCTCGATAACTGAAACGCCTTTCGGCACTTCGACCAGACCGGGCGCCACGGCCGGAGGGGCCGGCACGGCGGCAGCGGGAATGGCGAGCGAAGGATCGGGGTCGTGCATGGGGTTCAATAGGGGCGCGGAGGCCCCAGCCTCAAGTGCCTCCGGCGGACGCAACCCAGGTGGACAGGACGATTTTCTATCCCCGAAAGCTGTGGACAAGTTTGTGGAAGGGTTGCGGATAAGGGGTGTTTTCCCTCGGATTCATTGGTGCCGCACGAGATTGCCGTTAAATTGGGCAAACGCGCCAGACCATTGTTTTTGCTGACATTCCCTAAAAGAACACGTCCCGTCCTCAGCATCGCCGTGCATGTCCCTGCAATCATTGGGAATGGATAGCGATACGTGGACAACTGCCAGTCTGGCGTCATGAACAATCGTCGCCGCGTCGGCGCAGGATCGCGACGCCGGCCGCAGCCGCGTCGGGGAACACGTCGAGCTTTTCAACCTGCACGTGCGCCAGCAGCACCCGCGGGTCCGACAGGCAGGCCGTCGCCAACCGCTCGGCCAGCGTTTCGACCAGCTTGATGTGCCTGGCAGCGACGATGGCCCTCACCGCAATCATCACCGTCTCGTAGCTGACGACCCGGCTCAAGTCGTCGGACGGGTCGGCGTCGTCCTCGACCCCGAGGTCGATGTTGATGCGGACCCGCTGCGTGACACCGTGCTCGTGCGGGTACAAGCCGATGCTGGCCTGCAATACTACGTCACGCAGGAAAACGTGGCGGACGCCGGGCGCTGCGATGCTGATCATTCCGTAATGCTCCCGCCTCCCGTTTGCCACTGCAGGTGCTGGCCGCCATCCAGCGCGATCATCTGCCCGGTCATCGCCGGCAGCGCCAGGATGGCGAGCACGGCGTCGGCCACCTCCTCCGGGCTGGTGCCATGGCGCAGCGGGACGGACGCGCATTGCCGGGCAAACTGCTCAGCGGTTTGGCGGGTGCTGGGCAGGGCGGGGCCGGGGCCGATGGCGTTGACCCGGACGCGCGGCGCCAGCGCCAGCGCCATCTGCTGCGTGAGCGCCCAGAGCGCCGCCTTGGACACGGTGTAGGACACGAAATGCGGGGTCAGCGACCACACGCGCTGGTCGAGCAGGTTGACCACGGCGCCGCTCGCGGCTTCCGGCAGCACCCGCGCCATAGCCTGGATCAGTACGAAGGGCGCGCGCAGGTTGGGTTCCATGTGGGCGTCCCAGCTTTCGCGCGAGGCTGTGTCCCACTCGTCGCGCTCAAACGTGCTGGCGTTGTTGACCAGCACGCCGATGGGGCCGAGCGCCGCCGCCGCGGCCGGCAGAAGGCCCTGCACGGCAGCCTCGTCGCCGAGGTCGGCCGTCAGCACCGCCGCGCGGACGCCGCGGGAGCGGATTTGCCCGGCCAGCACCTCGGCCTCCGCAACACTGTGGTGACAATGGATCGCCACATCGAACCCGGCGTCGGCCAGCGCCGACACGATGGCACCGCCCAACCGGCGCGCGCCGCCGGTGATAAGGGCGGTGCGGGGGAGGGTGGCAGGGATGGCGGTGGGCATGGGGGTGCTTAGCCGGGGCGGCGGGCGGCGGCTAGTGG
>CALMVT010000486.1 GCA_937873175.1 uncultured Acetobacteraceae bacterium
CACCCCTCAACCCCGCGGGGGAGAAGCCCACGCCTTCGCCTCCCCGCAATCCCGCTTGGACGCGAACACGCCCTCGCTCAGCCTTGCGCGCCCAAACGGAAGGCGTACGGGTCCGGCGTGTTGTGCGATAGCATCGGCAGGCACACGCCGTCCGCATAGCGCACCGAAAGCAGGCGGGGGGCGCCGTCCAAGAAGGCCGGGGGGATCACGAAGCCGAAGCCCGCGGTTGCGGTGCCGAGGCCGGCGGCCAGCAGGTCTGGGCGCGGCATGTCGCAGGCCGCGCGACCGACCACCGTGCCGTCGATCACGATGTCCAGCATCACCGGGTTCTCGCCCTTTTGGATGGCCCAGCCGCGCACGGCGAAGTCCACGAGGTCCACGCTGCCGCGGCGCTGACCCAGCCGCCGGGCAAGTGCCGCCAAGGCTTCCGGCGGGCCGTCGAGGGCGGCGAGAAAGGCGCGGATTTCGCCGCGCATGGCGTCCGGGTCGAAGGCGAAGTTGTGGTAGCTCGGATCGTTGAACGGCACCAGCATGGGCGCGTCGGGGCGGTCCTGCACCGCGTCGGCCGCCACGTAGGCCAGCGGCGCGGGGTCGGCCATGTAGGCGGCGGCGTCGTAAAGGCCGAGGTCGCCCTTGTTCTCCAGGTTCCAGCGGCTGGTGACGACCAGGCCGGGGGCGTTCGCCGCCCAGCGGTACTTGGCAAGCCCCGCGCCCCAAAGCGCCACGAAGCCGTCGCAATGCTGCGCCCAGGCGAGGCTCACGGCCAAGGGCTCGCCCAGCGTGTCCAGCAGCGTGACCGGCTGTCCGGCGAAGCGTTCGCGCAGGGCGGCCACGACGGCGCGCTCCACGGCCAGCGGGGATTGGCTGGCGATGTTTTCGCAGTGGCTGCTGATGGTCTCGTCGCTGCGCGTGCCGCCGCGGGCGTTGTGGCCGTCGAACACGACCGTGACCGGCACCGGCGGGGGCGCGCCGGGCGGCACGGAAGGCGTGTTGGCGGATTGCCAGCGGATCGCCTCCTCGACCACCAGGGCGCAGAAGCCCTCAAGGTCGGTCGTTGTGCGGTTTTCGACGCGCAGCCCGACCAGGATGGCCCGGCCCTTGGCGGCGCCGTCCCGGGGCGGCAGAGCCGGGGCGGTGCGGGCGGCATGGGCCATCACCCGGCGCCGCAGCTCCGCGCCGATGTGCTCCCGCGTCGCGCGGAACAGGATCAAGCGGCTCTCATACGCGTGGGCGATCAGCGCGCGCTGGTCGGTGAAGCCGCGGCGGACCCGGGCGGCGATCTCGGGGTAAAGGGCGTCGATCGGGCCGTAGAACTCGATCTCGTTGCCGGGCAGGCCGGGAACCAGCCATTCTGGCAGGCGGTCCGGCGGCAGCGCCCCGACCAGCGCGTCGATGGCGGTCAGCTCGTTCCAAAGCTGGTGGCCGAGGTGGGCGCTGGTGCCGCCGCGCAGGAACGTGGCGAAGCGGACGGGCACGGCCGGCAGCGCGCGGCCGGCGAGCAGGCTGCCGCCGAAGTAGGCGAGGTGGTGCAGCACGTAGCGGCCGATCGCCGGGGCGTGCTGAAGCAGCATGCGCTTCTGGTCGCCGCCCCGGCAGATGGCGACGCCGTGCGCCGGGACCCAAAGGCCGGCCACGCGCGACACGTGCTCGGTCGCGAGGACAAAAACGTCGAGACCGCTCGATCGGTCGTCGAAGCGGAACAGGCTGTTGAAACTGTCCAGCGTGAGGGCGCCGGTGCAGGGCATATCCGCTCCGCCCGTCGGCGACGGCCAAATCAGCGCGCCCTCCCGCATGGCGTCGGTGAACCGGTCTTGCAAATCAACGGTCAAGGCCCGACACAACGCGGCCGGGTCGGCCCAGGGCAGCAGGGGGGCGTCGGGCGCGTCGATGTCGCACAAGGCGGGATCCGGCAGCACCTCCGCCTGCAGCGCCGAGGCGATGACGTCGCGCAGCCCCGGGCCGAGGCGCAGGAACTCGTGTAGGGCGGCTTCGGACGCGGGCGGGAGCCGCACCGGGTCGGTCGGAAGCAGCGTGTCGCGAAGCGCCGTAAGCGCCGGGCGGAACGCCGCGCGCAGGGCGGCGCGGGTGTGGTCCGGCCACGGTTCCATGGTATTGGACTGCTGCCCAGCGCCGTTGAAGAACCACTCCGCCCGCCCGCCCGCGTCGTGCAGCAGTTCGAGAATCGTGAAACCGTTGGCAACCAAGGCGTGTAACGCCTGCCAGTTCTGCCCGAGCATAGGCGCATCCGGCAGGCTAACCTGCGCGACCGGCACAATTCTGAATCCAGGTTCTGGCTCACGTTGCAACTTTTGGTCGATTATTTCGCTTGCTTGCACTGAACGTCTCCTGCAACCTTCTCACTGCGTAATGCCAGGGTTAGCGGCATGAGCGCAATCGGCGTCACGGTCCGGCTTCGGGCCATTCAGCGGGACGAAGGCGTACATGGCATTGTCGGTGGCCGTCATCGGGGCGGGTTGGTACGGGTGCCACATCGCCCTTTCCCTGCGCGGCCTGGGCCTGGACGTGACGGTCTTCGACCAAAACGAGCGCGCCATGCACGAGGCATCGGGCAACAACCAATTCCGCCTGCATCTCGGCTTCCATTACCCGCGCCACCACGGCACAAGGGCGCAGTCGCGCGACGGGTTCATGCGGTTCGTGGAGCGCTACCCGCAACTGAGCCGGGAAGTCAGCGAGAACATCTACGCCGTCCCGCGCGAGGACAGCCTGATCGACTTCGCGACCTATCGCCTGATCATGACCTCCTCGGGAATCGACTACCGCGAGGTGCGCGAAAGCTCCGTGCTGCTGCGCGGGGTGGACGGGCTGCTGCTGGCGGGGGAGCGGGTGCTGTTGATCGAGCGCGCCCGGCGCTACTTCACGGAACGCCTCGGCGACAGTCTGCAGCTCGGCCAGCGAATCGACGCAGTGGAAGAGCGCGCGGACGGCATCCACGTCGACGGCACCCGCTACGACGTGCTGGTGGACGCGACCTGGGGGCACCGCACCGGGCTGCCGATGCGTTTCTATTACGAGCCGACGATCCTGCTTTACTACGAAACGGACGGCCCCTTCCCCGCGGTCACGCTGGTGGATGGCCCGCTGTGCTCGATCTACCCGACCGAGGACCCCGGCCTTTATACCCTGTCCAGCGTGCCGCACACCCCGCTCGGGCGGCTGGACAGCCCGGAGGAAGCGCGGCGCGTGCGGGACGGCGTGTCGGCGGCGACGGTGGCGGAAAAGGCCCAGCTCATGGAGGACCAGATTTCCCGCTACCTGCCGGAGTTCCGCGAGCGGTTCCGCCTGGTGGGGCCGCAACTGGCCATCAAGACCAAGCCGGTCGGGCGGTTCGACGACCGGAGCTGCTACGTGTTCCGCCGGGGCCGGACGTTCTCGGTGATGTCCGGCAAGATCGACACCGTGTTCTTCGCCACCGAGCGCATTTTGGCCGCCATCGAGGCCGGGCAGTTCGACGCGGGGATACACGTCGACAGCTCGCTGCGGCGCAACATCGCGCAGATCAGAGCATGAAGGCGGGGGCCTGATGGACGCGCTGATCGGCAGCACCGGATTCGTGGGCCAGACCCTGCTGGCGCAGCGGGCGTTCGGCGCGGGCTACCATTCCACGGACATCGAGGCCATCGAGGGCCGGGCGTTCGACCGCATCGTTTGCGCCGGGGTGAGCGCGGTGAAGTGGTGGGCGAACGCCCATGCGGAGGAGGACCGGGCGGGCATCGAGCGGCTGACGCGCCGGCTGGAGCGGGTGCGGGCGGAGCGGTTCGTCTTGATCTCCACCGTCGACGTATACGGGACGCCGCTCGCGGTGGACGAGGAGGACGCGGTGCCGGAGCCGGACCTCCATCCGTACGGCCTGCACCGCGCCTGGCTGGAAACGTGGGTGCGGGAGCGGTTCCCGGTGTGCCACGTAATCCGCCTGCCGGCGCTGTTCGGGCCGGGGCTGAAGAAGAACGCGCTGTTCGACTTGCTGCACGGCCACCGGCTGGAGCACATCGACCCGGCATCCCGTTTCCAATGGTATCCGCTGGAACGCCTGGCCGACGACATCGACCGGGTGCAGGCGCTGGGCTTGCCGCTGGTGAACCTGGTGACGGAGCCGGTGTCGATGGCGGAAATCCGCGGCCGGTTCTTCCCGGACAGCAGCTTGGGCGGGCAATCCCGTCCCGTCGCCTATGATGTGCGGACCCGGCATGGCGCGGCCTTCGGCGGCGGCGAGGGCTACGCGATGGATGCGGAAGCGGCGCTGCGGGCCATGGGGCGCTTCGTTTCGGCCCAGCGGGCATGACGGCGCGGCAAACATGACGGCAAGATTGGGCGTGTCCAACCTCGCATGGGCGCCCGGGGAGACCGCGGCGGCGCTGGGGCTACTGGCCCGGCTCGGCGTGGAGGGGATCGAGGCCGCGCCCACCCGGGTCGCCGACTGGGACCGCCTGGACGCGGCGGCGGCGCGAAGCTACCGGGCGGAGGTCGAGGACGCGGGGCTGCGGGTCTGCTCCTTGCAGGCGATCCTGTTCGGGCGGCCGGACGTGCAGTTGCTGGCGGACGAGGCGGCGTTCGCGGCGCTCGCGGAGCACATGCGGCAGGTGGCCGAGGTGGCGGAAGCGCTGGGCGCGGGCGTCGCGGTGCTGGGCGCGCCGCAGACCGGCAAGTCCAGCGCCCTGCGGTCGCTGATC
>CALMVT010000487.1 GCA_937873175.1 uncultured Acetobacteraceae bacterium
GCGCGGCCGTGCACGCTTATGGCCGGCGCCTGCCCGCCGCGGCGCGGGCCGAGGCCGGCCTGAGGACGGAGGCGGCGTTTGAGGACGAGGCGGCGCTGGGGGCGGCGCTGCGCGGGCAGCAGGTGGTGTTCCACCTGGCGAGTTCTTCCCTGCCCGCGGACAGCAACCGCGACCCGACGGGCGACGTGGCCGGGCAGGTGGTGCCGGCGATCCGGCTTTTGGAGCGGTGCCGGGCGGCAGGAGTGCGCAAGGTGGTGTTCGCATCGTCCGGCGGCACGGTGTACGGCATCCCCGCAACCGTGCCGACGCCGGAGCACGCGAACACGGCGCCGATCACCGCCTATGGCATCAACAAGAGGATGGTCGAGCATTACCTGGAGCTATTCTGGCGGCTGCACGGGCTGGACTACCATGTGTTGCGCATCGCGAACCCGTACGGGCCGGGGCAGTCGCCGTTCAAGCCGCAGGGCGTGGTGGCGGCGATGCTGCACCGGGCGTTGTCGGGGCTGCCGATCGAGCTGTGGGGCACGGGCGAGGTGACGCGGGACTTCATCCACGTGGATGACGTGTCGAGCGCGTTCATCGCGGCGGCGCGCTACGCCGGGCCGCACCGGACGATGAACGTGGGCAGCGGAGACGGGCGCAGCTTGAACCAGTTGGTTTCTGACGTGCGCACGGTGCTGGGTTGCCCGGCGCTGGCTGTGGTACGCAAGGGCGGACGGGCGGCGGACGTGCCGGTGAGCGTGCTGGACACGGCGCTGATCCGCGGGGCGACGGGGTGGCGGCCCGGGGTGGACTGGATGGATGGGCTGGCGGGGACGGCGGGGTGGATGCGGCGGGCGTTTGGGTTTTAGGGCGCTTCCCGATGTGCGGGCGAGCGGCGGCTTTCAGCGTCAGAGCGGGGAATTGAGTAGTGAACATCCTTTTTTGCAAAAACGCAGTTTCTGGTTGCGTCGTTGGAGATCGCGGCACTGAACAGACTTTTCACATCAGAGCTACCTGGATTGACTGTGGGAAGAAATCGAATGCCGTGCACCTCACCCGCTGAAACCATATAAGCAGGCAGAGCCGTCAAGTCGTTCCTGCTTGTTGGACACAGCCACCTACAAGCGCTTGTTGCAGCCAGCGCCGACCAGCGACAGCAGGGCTTGGCATTGCACGTCATCAATGCCCGAGACTCGCAATTCGAGCCGTGGGCGAGGTGGGTCGAGCGGCGCATCTTCATCAATCCCGTGCTTGTGGATAGCATTGCCGCAACGATTGCGCGCACCGGCCCCGATGCGGTCGCCGTCAATGTCGATGGGTCGCAGCACTTCACCCTCGGGGCGACGAACCATCCCCGGCGGTTCGACTTCGTCCTGCCGGACAGGGAAGACCTGCCATTGGAGCCGCAGGCAGAGGTCGTTCCCTATGATCTGATGCGCCGGGTCTTCATGCACGAACAACGCAACGTCTTACAACTGCTCGCCGCGGTCCGGGCCGCGGCGCGCATGCCGGTATTCTATTTTTCGGTGCCGCCCGTCGTCGCCCGTTTCATCGAGGCGCACATGCCCAGCACTTGGGACACCATACAGAAATTTGGCTCCCCCGGCCCGGCGCTGCGGTTCAAGCTCTGGGCGCTGTACATGGACGTGGTGCGGACCCCGTGCGCCGAGATGGACGTGACGTTCCTGCCGCCCCCTGCCGAAACGGTGGATCGGGACGGCTACTTGATCGAGGCGCTCGACGGCGACGGACTGCACGGAAATGCCCGTTACGGTGCGGCGGTGCTCAAGCAGCTTGCCAGCGCCATGCAGGCGGGCGTGGCATGACGCATCCCTATGAAGCTTTGCCGGATGCAAGCTTCTGGCGCCGGGCTGTGGCGGGCGTTCTGGGCAACGCGGTTGATCCCGTGCTTGCGGGCAAGTTCCGGATCGGCACCGGGGATCGGGTCGCAACCGCAGGCAGTTGCTTCGCGCAGCATATATCCCGGCATTTGCGCGATGCCGGCTTCACGCCGTTCGTCACCAAGACGGCGCATCCGATCGCAGCCCAGCATGCGGCCGAGCATGGCTACGGCCTGTTTACCGCGCGCTACGGCAACCTCTACACCGCCCGGCAACTGCTGCAGTTGCTGCAACGGGCTTATAGCGACTTCTCGCCGCTTGACGACATCTGGCCCGGAACCAACGGCCGCTTTATCGACCCGTTTCGGCCGCAGGTCCAGCCCGGTGGGTTTGCGTCGCGGTCCGAGTTCTGGGTGGACCGCCGCCAGCATTTCGCAGCCGTCCGCCAGGCCATCGAAACGCTGGACGTGCTGATGTTCACCCTTGGATTGACAGAAACGTGGATCGCCCGTGCGGACGGGGCCGCGTATCCGATCTGCCCCGGCGTTGCGGGCGGAACGTTCGACGCGGCGTCCCACGCCTTCGTCAATTTCGGCGCAACGGACGTCACCGCCGACCTTTCGGCCGCCATCGAGTTCATTCGCGGCCGGAACCCGCGCGCCCGCGTTATCCTCACGGTGTCGCCGGTACCCTTGATTGCCACCATGGAGCCGCGCAGCGTGCTGGCATCAACGACCCACTCCAAGGCCGTGCTACGCGTTGCGGCCGAGGAAGTGGCGGGGCGGCATGGAGGCGTGGCTTACTTCCCGTCTTACGAGATCGTCACAGGCCCTCATACACGGGGTGCCTATTTCGCCCAGGACTTGCAGTCCGTGACCGAGGACGGGGTGGCGCATGTCATGCGCTTGTTTATGCAGCACTACACGTCCGCGCCGATTGCCGCGGCACAGCCCACAATAGTCTCAGAAAGCTTTGAGGGGTCTACCGCACAGCATGTTGAAACAATGAGAAACGTTGTCAACGTTCTGTGTGATGAGGAAATGTTAGACCAGAGCTAAGCGCCGGGATCCGATGCCCGGCCACGACGCGACCGACCGCACACTTCATACCTTCCCGTCCAGCGCACCGGGAAACTCGGGCAAGAAAACGAGTTGTTCAGAGAGC
>CALMVT010000488.1 GCA_937873175.1 uncultured Acetobacteraceae bacterium
GTTGAGATCAGCGTGCCTCGGGCGCCGTCCGCGCCCGAGGCACGCTGATCTCAACCGCACCGAAGCTGCCTAGCCTGAAAAATTCATGAGGGCTGGCGGGCATAGTACAAGTCCTTGATCCAGCATAAGAAGTGGATGCTGGCGCCAACCCTGCCGATCTGGAGCACCATGCCCACCAAGGTTGAGACTACCCTCGCGCTGCCCGGCTTGTCACCGGTGGGCGGAAAGCCTGTGGTCGCCCGCTTCGACGGCGGCCACCTTTGCTCCGATGGCGGGCTGCTGGTGCTGCGCGAGGTGGAGCAGCGCCTCGACGTGGCCGGACGGCTGGCGGCCTGCATCAGGGATCCACGCGACCCAGAGCGCGTCGTGCATGGGTTTAACGAGATCATCCGCTTCCGCCTGCTGATGATTGCGGCTGGCTACGAGGACGGCAACGACGCCGACCGGCTGCGCACCGACCCAATGTTCAAGCTGGCCATGTCGCGGCTTGGGGACAAGGCGGCGCTGTGCTCGCAACCGACCATCTCGCGCTTGGAGAACCTGCCCGGCACGCGCGCGCTGCTGCGCATGGGCCAAGCCATGATCGACCTGTATTGCGCGTCGTTCCGCCAAGTGCCGCGCCGGATCGTGCTGGACGTGGACGACACGTTCGACGCCGTGCACGGCGGGCAGCAAATGCGCTTGTTCAATGCGCACTACAACGAGTATGGCTTCCAGCCCATCGTGGTGTTCGACGGCGAGGGTCGGTTCGTCACCGCCGTGCTGCGCCCGGCCAAGCGGCCGAGTGGACGCGAGGTCCGCGCCTTTCTGCGCCGCCTCGTGCGCCAGCTCCGCGCCAACTGGCCCCGGGTGGAGGTCCTGTTGCGGGCCGACAGCCACTACTGCGCGCCCGAGGTGCTGCGCTGGTGCCGGGCGAACAAGGTCGATTACCGATTGGTGTCGCGCCCACCAGCACGCTGCGCCGTCACGTCGAGCGCCTGGAAGCCAGCACCGCCGCGCGCTTCCCCGCTTCGGACGCCTGCGCCAAGCTGCGCCGCTTTACCGAATTCTATGACGGCGCTGCAAGCTGGGACCGCGTCGAGCGCATCATCGCCCGCGTCGAAGCCGGGCCGGACGGGACAGACACGCGCTTCGTCGTCACCAGCCTGTCGGACGGTTCAGCCCGCGCCCTCTACGAGCGGCGATATTGCCAGAGAGGCCAGGCGGAAAATCATATCAAAAGCTGGAAGCGCCACCTTGCTGCCGACCGCACCTCGTGCACCAAGGCCACTGCCAACCAGGTCCGCCTGTTCCTGCACGCCGGCGCCTATTGACTGATGTGGAGCCTGCGTATGCTGATGCCGCGCCGCTCGTCCTGGCGCACCGCCCAGTTCGACACGCTGCGGCTGCGCCTGGTCAAGTTGGCCGTGCGCGTCGTCGAACTCAAAACCAAGGTCAAGCTGCACCTGTCCAGCAGTGCCCCGTGCCAGTCCATCCTGGCCTTCGTCCTCGGCCGCACGCCGCGCATCATCAGCTGAACCGCGGGGCGGCGTGCCCCACCGTCATCCGCTTCCGCCAACCCTCAGCACCGCCGTGTCGAACTGCCAGCATGCCACCCCGACCCGGCAACGGGTCCACACGCCCGCACAACTAGAACGCGAAAATCGCACGCCTCAAACAGGGTCGACCTCAAAGCCATGAATTATGGCGGCTAGCAACTGGCGCTCGCGCGTCCCGTTCCGGTAGCCCTTCGACGCCTCCGCATCCCGCTCGTAGCGCCCACGGCCCAGCGCCGCTTCCAGCTCCTGCCCGATCAGCTCTCCGATGAACCCGCGCACCCGCTCCCGGATACCCGCCTCGATCCCGCCGAAACGTGAAACGTTTGCGGCTGGGCCAAACCAGGATAGCTACTCATCTCCCCCTTCGATCTGGAGTGCATGGCGCTGCACGTGAAGCGGCTTGACGTGACGGTGGCGGCTGGGATTCAAGGCTGGGATGACCGCGCTTCCTGATCTCAGCCATCTGATGCACGACGAGAAGGATGCGCTGATCCGGGCATTGTGGGCGCAGGTTCAGGCGCTGACCGCGCAGGTCCAGACACTGGCGTCGCGGGTGGCGGAGCTGGAAGCAAAGCTTGGAGGGCCGCCGAAGACGCCGGACAACTCCAGCCTGGCGCCGTCGCGAGGCCAGAAGCCGAACCGAGTTGCCAAGGCGCCGCGCCGCGCCGTGGCCCGCGCCCGGGCAGCCTGGGCCGCATGGGTGGTGGGCGGGCGCTGGCCGAGGCCCCCGACGAGGTCGTCATTGCCAAGCCGGTGCGGTGTGCGCACTGCCAGGCGGCTTTGGCCGAGGCGGACCATGTCCTGCACGGGCGCTACGACAAGATCGACCTGCCTCAAGCCGCACCCGTGGTGACGCGGGTGAAGCGTTACGCGGCTCGGTGCGGGTG
>CALMVT010000489.1 GCA_937873175.1 uncultured Acetobacteraceae bacterium
GCGCGACCTACGCCATGCTGCGCCGGGCCGACAGCCTCGGCGTGTTCCAGGTCGAGAGCCGGGCGCAGATGAACATGCTGCCCCGCCTGCAGCCCAGCACGTTCTACGACCTGGTGGTGCAAGTGGCGCTGGTGCGGCCCGGCCCGATCCAGGGCGACATGGTGCATCCCTACATCCGGCGCGACGTCGCCGGTCCGTCCGGCGATCAGCCGCGCCATGGCACGATGGGCCGAGTCTGCGCCCGGCCAGTTGGTGAGCCAGATGCCGAACCAGCCCTGGACGACCGTGCCGCCGATGCGCATCCGGCACAGCTCCGGGCTGGCAGGGTCGGCCCCCAGATACTCGATTGTCGGCGCACGCTGCTCGATGCGGCCCCCCCGCGGGGCAGGCTCGTGCGTAGGGGGCGTGGCCGGTTGCCGGCACCGTGTTCGCGCCCAGGACGAGCGGCGGGTCGTTGCGCCGTGCCTGCTGCAGGCCTTCATCGGCCCGCACTGCCGGGGCGCAGGCGGCAAAGGCGACGGGCAAGCGGTGGCGCATGATGTCTCGCGCCCACGCTCGAAGGCCCGGGCTTGCCGCCAGCCTTCGTCCTGCATCGGGCTGGGTCGCAACGGCGACGCCTTTCTTCACCGACTTGGAGGAGCACGGTTTGGGACGGGCATAGGCGATCCGGCAAGGCCGGCGGGGAGGCCGGGACGAGGTCATGCGACCCTGAGGATCATGCGGCCAAGACGGCGATCTTGCAGGGCCTGGTGCGCACGGGCGGCCTCCGAAAGCGTGAACCGGCCCGAGATCTGCACCACGAACCGCCGGCTCTCGATCCAGGCGTTCAAGCGGTCCATGACCTCCCGACCTGGCGCCCCCTCGTAGGCGATCGCCTCGACGCCAGGCCGGCCCTGCGGCTCGGGCTGCACCCCGCGGATAGGCGACGCGGCCACCGTCCCGGATCGCGGCAATCGCGGCGTTGAGCCCGTTTGCGCTCACACAGGCCAGAACTGCGTCGAGGCCGCCGGGCGCGAAGGCGGTGATGGCGGACGCCAGGTCGTCGCTCTTGGAGTTGGCGATGCGGTCCGCCCCTGCCTCCTTCGCCAATGCGGCGCCGTCAGCGTTCGAGACGACAGCGAGGACCTGTACCCCCATCGCCTTGGCGAGTTGCACCGCCGGCAGGCCTACGCCGCCTGACGCGCCAAAGACCAGGAGCTTCTGGGATGGCCGCAGCTTAAGGGTGTCTTCCAGGCCCCGAAGCGCGGTGATGCCGGTCACGGCCAGCGCGCCGGCCTGCTCCATGTCGAGGCCGCGCGGCAGCCGCGCGACTTGGGTCGCTGGGACCGATGCGTATTCGGCGTAGAAGCCGCCATGGGGATTGAAGAACCCATAAGCATAGACCGCATCGCCCTCCGCAAAGTTGGCGACATTGGCGCCCACCGCAACGACGGTGCCCGAGCCGTCCGCGCCGAGGATTCTTGGGAACGTCTTCACGCCGTCCGGCGATATTGGCGCCATCAGCCCGGCCCGTTCCGCCCCGTCCCATACGCCAACGCCGGCGACTGCGACCTTGATCAGCACGTCGTCCATGCCGACGGGCGGAACCGGAAGATCGTGAAGCGTCAACACCTCAGGCCCGCCGTAGCCGTTCATCGCAATGGCGCGCATCGTCTTGGCAATGGTCATGGCATTGTCCTTCTTGGCCCGCACGCGAGGGCTTTGGTCTCTGCGGTTGAAGATGATGCCGGCCAGCGTGCCGGGCCGGGATCAGCCAGATCGATTTCATGCATGATCATCTTGTGTTCGACGAAGTCATCCATCGCGGCGACACCGTTCAGGCGGTCTGGGCCGCTCTGCTTGAAGCCGACCTTTTCGGTCTCGTCATGACCGGGCGTCAGCGGTGCGGGAATCGCTTGGCGGTCTGCGTCCCCATCGGTGGCCTGGGTTTGTTCGCCACAGCCCGGGCCGCCGACGTGTCAGTTCGGCGGGTTGGTCGGAGAGAAGCTGTAGCGCGCGATCTTCCACCTTCCATCGGACGCCTTCTTGAAGATGAAGAGCTCCTGGTTGGCTTCCGAGGTCGTTTTTCCCGTCGAAGCGTGAGCCGTCGTTCCCGCAGAATTCGTGCGGACATACGCCCAGGTCGGCGCCATGTGCACGAGTTCCGCGATGTTGAATTTCACGTTGAACTTGAGCTCTTTGAATACATTGTCATAGGATTGCCGGATCGCGTTCTGACCGATTGCCGATTGACTGAAAGGCGGCATGAAGATGCCATCGTCGGTGTAGAGCGGCAGGACTGCGGCAGTCTTGCCCGCGTTCAGGGCGTCATTGTAAGACGACATCGTGGCTCTGATCGCCGCCTCGTCGCTATCTGCGCTCGCGGCGCCTAGAACTCCGGTCATCGCAACGAGCGCAACGGCCGCCAAGGCGGATCGGATAGGGCGATGAGCTGACATTTGACTTCTCCGGCTTCACTTCTGCACGCCGGAAGACTATGCCGATGCTGTATTATCCATTAGGCAGCAAAGTCGAGAATTAATTTTCCAGAATTGGGATTGTCATGCCGGACCTGAACTCGCTCGTCGTGTTTGCGAAAGTCGTGGAGGCCAACAGCTTCTCCGAGGCGGCACGCCGCCTCAAAATGCCGATCTCGACCGTCAGCCGCCGCATCGCCGACCTGGAGGAGCACCTGGGGGTGCGCCTCCTCGACCGGTCGACGCGAAGCCTGCGCCTCACCGACATCGGGGCCGAGGTTCTCGAACATGCGCAGCGAAGCGCGGAACTCAGCGAAGCCGTCGACAACATCGTCTCGAACAAGCTCGTGCAGGTGACGGGGACGCTGCGGCTTTCAGCGCCCCCGAGCATCTCCGATACGCTGCTCACCCCGCTCGTCACCGCATTCCAAGCGTCCTACCCGAGTGTCCGCGTGCAGATACTGGTCACCGACCGCTTCGTCGATCATATCGCCGAAGGCGTGGACCTGGTGCTGAGGCTCGGAGCACTGAAGGACTCGACGCTCGTTGCACGAAAACTCCTGACCTACCGCCACCGGCTAGTGGCAAGTCCTGCGTATCTCGCGGGCTGCGACCCGCCGAGGACGCCTCGCGACCTGCTTGGCCACAGGCTCCTCGCGTTCTCCCATTGGAAGCCCGAAGCCAGATGGAGCTTCGTCCGTACCGGCGGCCAGGAAAGGGAAACCCTGTCGTTCCAGCCCTACTTGTCGATGAACGACTACGCAGGCCTTGCGCCGGCACTGCTCACAGGGGGCGGCATCGGAGACCTCCCTCCGGTCGTCCAGCCGCATCTGATCCGCGACGGGCTGCTGGTCGAAGTCATGCCCGAGTGGCGCTTTCGCACCTTCGATCTCTCGATCGTCCATCTCGGCAACCGGCAGATCGCCCGGCCCGTTCGCGTGTTCAAGGATTTCGCCGCGCAGATGGCCCCACTCCTCCTTCCAAACCTTCCGACCTGACCGGCGCACTCATGGACCGCCTGTTGGAAGCCCTATGGTCGCCCTCAGGCTGCGCACGCATCAGGAGCCGTGGCATCCTCTCAAAGATGAGATAATCATTCCCGCCTTTGCCGGCTAATGGCCAGCCGATGATTGGCATAAGCATCTCCCCTGATCGGCGGCCTGGACGGCATTGGCCGCCGGGTCAGGTCGCAGGGCGATGCTGAGGGAGCACACGATGCTGAGCGCCACCGAAGTTCCGTCCGCCCTTCTCGACAATGCCATAGATATCGAGCACGTGCGGTCGTTGACCACGGACGAGGTCACATACGTTTCTCTGAACTACGACAATCCGGACCTGCACAAGATCATGCCCTGGTGCGGCACCTCGCGCCGGCCTGAGAGCATCGTCAAGACGTTCGTGGACGTCGGGCGTTACTGGGAAAAGCTGTCCTTCGACGTCGAGGCGCTGTTCGGGACCGGCGAAAACGCCGCGATCTTCGGCCGCTTCACCTACAGATCGAAGGTGCTCTCCAAGGTCGTGACCAACCCGTTCTGCCTTTATGCCAAGGTGACGGCCGGCCGGTGCACCTACCTGCAGTTCATGGCGGACACCTTCGCGACCGGCGCCTCGTTCCGCAGCGGCGGGAGTTGGGTATTCCACAGCAATCCCGAGGGCGAGGACGCGGTCATCTGACCGATGCTGGCTTGGCCGCAGCCGTGACCGCGAAAGGATAGTGCATTGCAAGGCAAGACCGCTTTTGAAGAGCATGCTTTGACCGAGCCGAACAACGGGGTCGGTGTCGTAACGGCGCAGCATCGTGATGCCTCCACTCCGGCCGAACTGCTGGCAGCCATCGGCGACGGTGGCGCCTCGCGCATCACCGTGCTGGGAAACCTGACTGAACTGCCGACGCTGCGCCTTCTCCCCGGCCGGGCGCTGGTGGGCGGCCATCCACTGGCCGCTTTCCGCTTCGCGAAGGGCCAGGATGGTCTGCAGCTCTCGTCCGACAACGACGTGCGCAACCTTGAGCTCGCGACGGACCGCGACAAGCGCGCCGTGTTCAATGACACGGCGGTGGAAAGGCTCGGACGGTTGACGCTGGGCAGCCTCATCATCACCGGCGTCGTTCGGCTCGTGGCGACTGATCGGGTTCAAAGCGGTCACGTCGAGGCCCACGACATCGACGTGGTGGCCGCGGATGCTCGCGGCCATGAGGGGCGGCCGGGTGGATATGGCGTCGAGGTGATCCCTGGCGCCTTCACGGTCTGGAATCAGCAAGCCGACGCCGCGATCACGATTACCGCCGATCTGACCGGGATCTCGGCCGGGCGCGCCGGCGCACCTGTGCAGGGCAGCGGCGTCTTCGTCAGCGGCGCGGGCGATACCGGCGGCCGTTTGATCGCCAAGCGCGTCGAGACCGGCGCGGTCCATAGTGACGGCGGCATCTCGCCCGGCACCAAGGACAGGATTTCCGGCAGCGTCTTCGTCGTCCACGGCGCGTTCGTCGACGCGGTGCGCAACCGCGGTCCTGTGACGACCTACGGCCCGAACGACATGGCGCTCGACAACTGGGGGGCCGTCGACCAATGGGTCGCCGATGGCAAGATCACGTCCTACGGCCCCAGCGGGATCGGCTTCGTCAATTTCGGTTCGATCGGCGTCCTCGACGTGTCCGCCCCCATCGAGACCTTCGGCCAGGGCGCGCGGGGCTTCAACGTTTATGCCGGGACAGTCCGTTCCGCGACGTTCGACCGGGTCGTGACGCATGCCGATGGGGCGCTCGGCATCCAAATCAGCCAACCGGTCGGCGACATCGTCGTCCGGCGCGGCCTGGAAACCTTCGGAGGCACGGGCGCATCCCTCGTCAAAGGCGTGGTCGTCGATCTTCCTGCCATCGCGCTGAGCATCAAGCCGGGTGGCTCTGCGCGCAGAGTGGAGATCGCCGGAGGGCTCACCTCGCACGGCCATGGTATCGACGCCCTTGAAACCCACCACGCCGAGATCGCGGGCATGATGCGCGACTTCCTCGCACCACGGGCGGGCTGATGATGGTTCTGATCGCTCCGCAGCCGGCCGTCTATGCACTGTTCAAATCGATGCAAATCGTGGCGTATGGCGCCTTTGTCCTGCTTGGACTGATCTGGGGCAGCAACTTCATCTTCATGAAATGGGCGGCCGCTTCGATCACTCCGGAGCAGATCGTGCTGCTGCGGATCGTTTTCGGCTTCGTGCCGCTGTTCGCTTTCGCCCTCGTCACCCGGTCGCTCCACTGGCAGCACCTGCGTCATGTCCACCACTTCGTGGTCATGGCGCTGTTGACGACGGCGCTTTACTATTTTGCCTTTGCAAAGGGCACCGTGCTGCTCCTGTCGAGCGTTGCGGGCATGCTCAGCGGCGCGATCCCGATTTTCACCTTCATCATGGCCCAACTCTTCTTGCGTGACGAACCGCTGAATCGTCGGTCGGTGTGCGGCACGCTGCTTGGCTTCGCCGGAGTACTCCTGATTGCCCGTCTTTGGGGTGGCAACGCCGAACACGTGAGTGCCGCAGGCGTCCTTTGGATGATCGCAGGCTCGCTCAGCTTAGGCTGCTCGTTCGTTTATGCCCGCAAGTTCATCAGCCCGCTTGGCATGTCGCCGTTGGCACTGACCACTTTTCAAATCGAGTTGGCATTGATCCTGCTGCTGGCAACCACCGACCAACACGGGATCATGCAGGTTTTTGCCGACCGGCGCGCCACCCTCGGTCTGGTTCTGGGGCTTGGCTTATGCGGCACCGGGCTCGCCTACGTCTTGTATTACATCATTGTGGATCGGCTCGGCGCCACTGCTGCATCTGGCGTGACCTATATTCCGCCAGTGGTGGCACTTATGATCGGCGTGTTTTCGGCTGGTGAGCCCGTGACCCTTCTAGACGGGACCGCCATGCTGGCGATCCTTGCCGGAGTGGGCTTGCTCCAGTCCGGACGTGTCCTTCGCTTCAACAAAGGAAGGGAAGCCACATGAAGATCGTTCTTGAGGGTGTCTTTGTGCTGGATGGAAGGTCTGGGATCGGTCTCCCGATAGCGCACGTCTCCGCAGCACAGGGTCACCTGGCAGAAAGCAAGATAGAGAAAACCGTGGAAGCGCCAGCAGCAGGCATCTCTGGATCCGAACGCTGGAATTGGCGGACGGGTCATCGGTCCCTACCCCGTCCAGGGTCTCATTCGAGCCAGGCAGACATCGCGCTGCGCCGCGCGAACATTGAAAGACTGCCCGCTGCGCCTGCCTCAACTTGCTTGAGGGAAAGACCGATCACAGCAGGAGTGCTTTCATGGTTTCCGAACAAAAGGTCGCCGTCATCACCGGTGCTTCGCGAGGCATTGGCGCCAGCCTTGTGAAAGCTTTCCGCGGGATTGGTTATGGCATTGTAGCCAACTCCCGCTCGATCCGGGCGAGCGACTTCAGCGATGATCCGGCGATCCTGGCTGTCGACGGTGACATAGTTGCCCCGGAGACCGCCAATCGCATTGTTGGTGCGGCTGTTGAGCGTTTCGGCCGCATTGATACGCTGGTGAACAATGCCGGTGTCTTCATCCCCAAACCGTTCATCGAGTATTCTGATGCTGATTTCATACGGATAACCGCCGTCAATCTGGCGGGGTTCTTTCATATTTCACAAAGGACAGCGGCCCTGATGGTGCGGGTTGGGTCCGGGCACATCGTCAACATCACGGCGACCCTCGCTGATCAACCCATTGCTTCGCTTCCTGCCGCTCTTGCTTCGCTGAAAAAAGGTGGCCTGAACGCTGTGACCTGCTCATTGGCGATCGAGTACGCGACGCGGGGGGTCCGTGTGAACGCCGTTTCGCCGGGCGTGATCAAGACGCCGATGCATGCACCTGAGACACACGATTATCTCTCAGGCCTGCAGCCGATGGGCCGGATGGGAGAGATGCAAGAGATCGTCGATGCAGTCCTGTATCTTGAGCGCGCGGCCTTCGTGACAGGCGAAATCCTGCGCGTCGATGGCGGCGCGCACGCGGGCCACTGGTGACAGCGGGCGTCGAGCTCAACCCTTGAAGGAGACGCAGGATGTGGCCAAGCCAACGCCTGATCGACCTGCTGCAAATCGACCATCCGCTTATACTGGCGCCGATGACAGGGGCAGGAACGATTGAACTCGCAGCATCAGTTTGCGCTGCTGGCGGTCTGGGCTCGATCAGTTGCGCGACGCTGCAGCCGCAGGTCGCAACGGAGACGATTGCAAGGCTGCGAGCGCTGACCAGCAGGCCCATTAACGTCAACTTCTTCTGCCATGCTACCGCTCAAGCCGATCTGCACCGCGAACAAGCCTGGCGTGACCGGCTGAGCCCCTACTACCGCATACTCGGGCTCGATCCCCTCCTCCCGACGCCTCGCATGGATATCCCGCGGTTCGGGGACGCATTGTGTGCGGTTGTCGAGGAAACCAAGCCGGAAGTCGTCAGCTTTCATTTCGGTTTGCTTGAACCCCGCTTGCTGTCCCGTGTGAAAGCAGCTGGATGCTGCGTCATATCGTCGGCGACGACGGTTGAAGAGGCTTGCTGGCTTGAAGCCCATGGTGCCGTCGTCGTCATAGCCCAGGGATACGAAGCCGGCGGACATCGGGCCATGTTCCTCGCCGAGGACATCAAACAGGAGATCGCTTCGCAACCCGGCACGCTGGCGCTGGTGCCGCAGGTCGTCGATGCCGTGCGTGTTCCCGTTGTAGCGGCCGGTGGGATCACTGATGGGCGCGGAACCGCCGCGGCCTTCGCACTCGGGGCAGCAGGTGCGCAGCTCGGTACCGCCTACCTTCTCTGCCCGGAAACGGAGGTGCCGCCAGTGTATCGAGATGCGCTGCGGTCTGCGCGCGCTGACACGACCGTGCTGACCAATGTGTTCACTGGGCGGCCTGCACGCGTCCTGTCCAGCCAGCTGGCTCACGAATTTGGCCTGGTTTCGGAGGATGCGCCGGAGTTCCCGACAGCCATGGCGGCGCTGGCACTCCTACGGGCCGCAGCGGAGCGGGATGGGTGCAGCAACTTCACGCCGCTCTGGCCGGGTCAGGCAGCTTCGTTAGCGAGAGAAATCTCGGGCGAGGCGCTCACCCGCGCGTTGGCAGAGGAGGCGCTTGAGCGGCTCCGAACTCTGGTGGGACCACGTGGACATCGTGCTGCAAGCATTGGGCAAAACGTCACAGACAATAATCAATGAGGCTGGGTGCCGTCGTGGTTGTGGTGGAAATAGAAGGCTCGCCCAATTCCTGCCCGATTGGACCGAGGAACGTTTTTCTCTGTTCGCCTACCTACCCGCGGCGTTGGTGCGTGGATGCCCAAGTAGCATGACCCTGGTGGAGCAGGTATGTTCCTGTCATGCCGTTCAAACACAATGCTTCTCGTCGCCACCACATTCCGCGGGCGCGGTATCGGGTCACGAACTGGCCATCCTACGAGG
>CALMVT010000490.1 GCA_937873175.1 uncultured Acetobacteraceae bacterium
ATCTGGATTGCCTCGCCGGTCGCGGGATTGCTTCCGATGCGGGCCGCGCGGCTGCGCACCTCAATCATGCCCAGACCCGCGATGCGAACCCTGTCGCCGTCCTTGACGTGCTGGGCCACGGTGTCGAACACCTCGGCTAGCAGGCTGGCAGCATCTTTGCGCGATATCTCGTGTTTCTCGGCGTATGCGGTGGCCATCTGGTTGATTGTGACCGTGCGGGCCTTTTCTGGAGCGGGCGGCGGCGGCGGCGGCGGCGGCGCCTTGCCCTTGGCAACCTTTGCCGGCTCGGGTTTCGTCGGCTTCGCGACCTTCGCCGGAGCGGCCTTCGGTGTGGGGGGTTTAGCGGGCGTCTTTGCCATGTGCGTAATCCGTTGCATCGCGATCACTGATTCCGTTTGATCGTGATCACCTGTTCCACCGGATCGCGATCACCCAATCCGGTGATCGTGATCACTGTGGAGGTGGCGGCATTTGGGCCGATGCGTCTGGCAGTTTCTCAACCCACGGTAGTCTTTCCTCTTGCCGAGAGCGGGGGACAGGATGCCAAGCAAGAGAGTGCCGATGCGCAAGATACGAGATGTTCTGCGGCTGGGATTGGGCCATGGCCTGCCCCAGCGTGCTGTGGGTCGCAGCCTTGGCCTGAGCCAACCGGCGGTCAGCCACTACCTGGGCCGGGCTCGCCGTGCTGGCGTGGGATGGCCGTTGCCGGAAGGCTTGGACGATGACCGGCTCGAGGCGCTGCTGTTTCCGCCGCCCTCGCAAGTTCCGGCGGCGCAGCGGCCGGTGCCGGACTGGGCGTGGGTGCACCGGGAGCTGCGCCGGCCCAATGTGACGCTGGCCCTGCTGTGGGAGGAGCACCGGGCGGCGGCGCCGGACGGGTTTGGCTATTCCTGGTTCTGTGACCTGTATCGCGAGTGGGCCGGGCGGCTAAAGCCGACATTGCGGCAAGTGCATACGGCCGGCGAGCATCTGTTCGTCGATTATGCCGGCAGCGCGATGGCGGTCGTTGAGGGGGCAAGCGGAGAGAAATGCCAAGCCGCGATCTTTGTCGCCGTGCTGGGGGCGTCGAGCTTCACCTTTGCCTGTGCGACCTGGAGCCAGGCGGTGCCGGACTGGATCGGCGCGCACGTGCGGGCGTTCGGCTACTTCGGCGGTGTCGCGCGCCAGCTGGTCAGCGACAACCTCAAGGCGGGCGTCACTCGTGCCTGCTTCCACGAGCCGGGGGTGAACCGGACCTACACAGAAATGGCGGCGCACTACGGCACGGCGGTGCTGCCGGCCCGGCCGTACAAGCCACGCGACAAGGCCAAGGTGGAAGTCGGCGTGCAGGTCGTGCAGCGTTGGATCCTGGCGCGGCTGCGCCACCACCGGTTCTTTTCCCTAACCGAGCTGAACGGCGCGATCGCCGAGCTGGTCGAGCAGCTGAACGACCGCACGATGCGCGGCCTCGGCACAACCCGGCGGGCCTTGTTCGAGCAGTTTGACCGCCCGGCACTGCTGCCGCTGCCGCCTGTGGCGTACGAGTATGCGGAATGGCGGCGCTGCCGGGTGGGTCTCGACTACCACGTTGCAATCGACAAGCACTTTTACTCCGTGCCGCACGAGCTGCTGCGTCAGGAGGTCGAGGCGCGGATCACCACCGGCACGGTCGAGCTGTTCCATCGCGGCAAGCGGGTAGCCAGCCACGTGCGCAGCGCCGACCGGCAGCGTCCGAGCACGGTCGCCGAGCACATGCCGAGTGCCCACCGGCGCTACCGGGAGTGGACGCACGAGCGCATTCGGCGCGAGGCGGCGGCCATCGGCGATGACACGGCAACGCTTGTGGACCTGATCCTGCGCTCGCGGCCGCATCCCGAGCAGGGCTTTCGCTCCTGCATTGGCATCCTGGGCCTGGTGCAGCACCACGGCATAGAGCGGGTCGACGCCGCATGCGCCCGGGCGCTGGCGCTTGGCACGCGGTCCTACACCTCGGTCGCCGCCATCCTGAAGAACCGCCGGGACCAGCCGGCCGACACGGCCGAGGCGCCGAGCCTCGTGCACGAGAACATCCGCGGTCCCGGCTACTATCATTGAAAGGTCATTTCATGCTGACACACCCCACAGCTGAACGTCTGCGCAGCCTTGGCCTCGCCGCCATGGCGGACGCGTTCACTGAACTGCAGAACACGCCGGAGGCGGCCGATCTGCCGCGCGAGGATTGGCTCGGCCTCCTGGCCGACCGTGAGGCGACCAGCCGCGACAACAAACGGCTCGCCCGCCGGCTGCGCGAGGCCAAGCTGCGTCAGGCGGCCGTGGTCGAGGACACGGATTTCCGCACGCCGCGCGGCCTGGACCGCGCGCTGTTCCTGAAGCTCGCCGGCTGCGGCTGGATCCGCGAGCACGCCCACGTGGTCATCGGCGGCCCGACCGGGGTCGGCAAGAGCTGGCTCGCCTGTGCGCTGGGCCACAAGGCATGCCGGGACGGCTACTCGGTGCTCTACAAACGGGCGCCACGGCTGTTTGCCGACTTGGCCACCGCCCGGGGCGAAGGGCGGCTGCCAAAACTGCTGGCCGCGCTGGAACGCACACGGCTGCTGATTATCGACGATTGGGGCCCCGAGCCGCTGACCGTCGATCAGCGCCGCGACCTGCTGGAGATCGTCGACGACCGTTACGACAAGGGCTCCTTGCTGATCACCAGCCAAGTTCCCGTGGGACGCTGGCACGAGGTCATCGGCGACATGACTCTGGGTGACGCCATTCTGGACCGCGTCGTCCACCGTGCGCACCGCCTCGAGCTGAAAGGTGCCAGCCTGCGCAAACGACGCACCACGCCAGATACCTTGACCGCCGATGCCGGTGAGTGACACACCTGCAACCGCCAGCAGCATCGACCCGCTGCCGCCATCCTGCCCG
>CALMVT010000491.1 GCA_937873175.1 uncultured Acetobacteraceae bacterium
CGGGGGCCGGCAGCAGCGGCGGCGTGATCACCTTCCACGATCTTGCATGGTCCCGCAGATGCGCTGGTCGCCCCGTGGTGCCCACCGTGTGCTTCAGGTCAGAGCCGCGGTGCTGGACGGACGCTTTGGCCACCCGGCAATCCAGTTCGCGGCGTAGCGCCCCAGGTTTTTGACACTCCCGTTGGCATATCGGTGACCTCGACGCCGTTGCGAAAGGTGACACCCCGGACGACCTTGGGCAACAGGTTCTCGCCCTTCAGCCGTCGCCAGGTTTTCGAGGCTGCCATGACGAGCTTGAACACCATGAGCCAGGCAGCGTCCTGCGACAGCGCGCCTTTGGTGCGCACCGTCCGATGCCGGACGGTGGCGAACACGCTCTCGATCGGGTGAGAGTCCTTTCCACATGAAATGCTTCCGGTTGAGACTACCCATGGGGCTTTACGACAGGGTCTTCTCCGGCTGAACAGTCGTCGGCGCGACGATTCCAAAACGCGGCAGGCTCACGGTCGCCCCTTCAACCGTTACGTTGAACGTGGTCACCTGGATGGAGACACCAACCCGGCCGTAATGCATTTGACGGTGGTGATTGGCGCACAGGACCATGATGTTCGAGGCTGCGAGCGAGCCCACCTCCCCGGCGGACACTGGCATGACATGGTGCGCCTCCACATAAGCTTCGCCGTCCCATTTTAGGAATCCGGCAGCGTCGCGGCCGAGCGCGGCGCATAGTTGGCATCGGAAGCCCGCTGCCCGCTTCACGTGCGCGCCAACAAGTCCGCGCTCGATAGTTCGGCTGAGCTTCTGCTTCACCTCCGGGCTGGCGTAGCGGTATTTCTCCTCAATGGCCGTGAGTGTGTCTGTCGTGATCTGTGACGGCAGCGCAGGCGAGGGCAAAGCGTCCAGATCCTCATCGAGCAAGGCCATGATTGTGCGGAAGTCCTCGGCCGAAATCGGGAACGAGGAAGCTTGGAATCCATTCAGGACCAGGCGGGACAGACCGGGCGCCTCCGCCCGCAGCCGTTTCATAGCCAGCGGACGGCCGAGATAGGACCGGAGATAGCGAACCCGGACCGTTGGCCAGCCCACGTCGCGCTTCTCGTTCGGCGCCCAGAACCGGTCGTTGGCGCCCGACGCTGGGAATGCGCTGCTTTCCACTTGGCACAGGGCGTAGATGCCCGGCACCAGCCTCGGACCGCCGCCCAAATCCCTGACCGCCCGTTGGTCGATGCCGACGCGGACGATGGCGAGCTGGCCCGGCGCGAAGCGGTTCCTGTCGGATGGGCGAACACCCCAGGTGTCGTATTCGATCCCGCTGCGAAGGAAGCGATCAATGGCCCACCTGCGAGGATTGCAGACGAACACCCAGTAGAGGCCGTCCACCAATCGGGTCGGCATGGCTGTCCAGCCCCCCTCACTTGTTCTACCAAGCCTCAACACATCGAGCTGTATCGCGCCCTCACAATTTTCGTAACGAGAAAGGACCATCTCGGCAACGCCGGGCGGAAGCAGCCCAGCCCACGGTCAGGCAGTGCACCTGCTGCACAGCACACCCACCCGCAATCAGACCTACGTTACAAATAAACTCGACGCCCAACGTCGTCACGTCCGCAACGTTCCGAGAAGCCGCCCGTCAGGGAGGGTGGCCCAGGCGTAGATCTGGATCGCCTTCCAGCCGGTGACGGCTTTGCCCCAGGCCAGGTACGACATGTGCTGGCCACGGTAGTCCACCGTCGTCCCGTTGATCACCTTCGCCTCCGACCCGGGGCGTCCCTTGATGGCGAGCACGTCACCAGCCTTGAGCCGCCCAAGCGCGAATAGCTCGGCCGTGCGCTGTGGTTTTCCACGTGGCGCCTCAACTCCAGGGGCGTCACCGATGTCGTGAACCTGCTCCAGGACGGCGTCTCTCTTTCTGTGAGGCGCCTCGGGTGCTAATACGTCACGCTTCACCATCGTGTCCACCAATGGCACGTTCGTGCCCGTGACGTCTGGGACGGATACGGCCAGAGCCCGGAACATGGGCGGGTAGTCGATGCGTATGTTCGCGCGTCGCAACGACCGCCGGATATCGGCCGCCCCTACGCCGGGCAGACGCTGCCGGATCAGGGCCACGAAGCGGTCGTCCTGCAGCACGCTGTCCAGCACGCCATGAACCTGCCGGTCGATGTGCCAGGCTTCCCACAACTCGTCGATCGCCTTGCCGCGCATGCGCTCGCGCGTGAGCAGTCCCAGCAGACGGCAAGCGTCGTCGAAGCCGTCGGGATCCTCCAGCGTGACGGTCTGGAACAGCTTCTTCTCGGCCTCGCCCCGTGCATGGACCTTGTAGATGCGGTACTCCGCGCCGTTGGTGAGCACGCACCAGTCCACGCCGGCGACGTTGGCGTAGTTGAGCGTCTGCACCATCCACCGCCGGTCGTCGAGCGTTTGGCCGAGCGCCTTGGCCTCGATGAACAGCACGGGCGAGCGGGCAAGGAAGAGGGCGTAGTCGACAGGGTTGTCCGCCGTGGCGTGGCGGTACTCGTTCCTGACCTCGTCGGTGTCGAAGATCTCCCAGCCTAGGGCCTCCACCACGGGCGTGATCAGGACGCGCTTGGTGTCCTCCTCCGAAATGCGGATATCGCGGGCGCGCATCTGCCGCACCCGGGCAGCGATCTCGCGCAGCTTGGCTTGGCAGGGCGGGTCCGGAAGTTCGAGCGCCAGGGGCTTGCCGCCGTTGGCGCGTGGCGCGGCTGCCCGCGAAATGGCCGCCTGCGTCGGAAACGAGCCGCCAGGCGCCGTCGGGGATGCGGGCTGGGCAGCTGGTGGTGCCGTGCCGCCATCCGAGGCCTTCAGCGCCGCGGCGCCGGAGGAGGTAAGAGACCACTGCTTGCGGCTCGGGTTCGCGAGCAGGCCTTCGAGCTTCAGGTACGTCCTGGTCCATGCCATGCGGTAAGCGAGCTTGGTGACGCGGCCTTGGTGGATAGGCGTGGTCACCTCGGGGCCATAGCCCTGCATTGCCACGACCTTCGCTGTCAGCTCCCCAACGCTGGCCGTTCCGCCCAAGGCGTGCAACGCCGCCAGAACGGGCAAGCGCAGCGCGTCAGAGCTCGGAATGCCGTCGCTCGTTGTCCCGCCGGCACTCCTGGTCATGCCAATCCCATCCAATCCGATGCTCCCATGTCGGTGCGCCTGCGTCGGCGCATGTCGTGTGCCGCACCAGGCCACAGCAAGTACTGCGCGCTGCCTCTCACAGGAATCCGTCACCAGCGTGGTTCTGGAACAGCTCGGCGTCGCGGACGTAGCCGGCGAGGACCTGCATGGACTTGTGGCGGCTGACCTCCTGCATCTTGAACACGGAGGCGCCGCTCCGGGCGGCGGCGGTGAGGAACCCCGCACGAAGCGAATGCCCGGCAAAGTTCTCCGGGTTATAGCCGGCGGCGGCAGCACGGGCCTGCACCAGCCGGGCCACGGCGCGGTCGGACATGGGACAGGGCGTCACCACGCCGCCGGCGCCGAACCGGCGGAACAGGAAGCCGTCCACCA
>CALMVT010000492.1 GCA_937873175.1 uncultured Acetobacteraceae bacterium
CGGCACGGGCGGTGGCGCCGGGCTTGCGGGCCGATGCGATTGTGACCGATGTCGGCTCGGCCAAGGGCAAGGTCATCGAGCTAGTGGCACCGCACCTCGACATGCGGCGCTTCGTGCCGGGCCATCCCGTCGCGGGCACGGAGGAGTCCGGGCCGGCGGCGGCGGTCGATCGGCTGTTCGAGAACCGCTGGTGCATCCTGACCCCGCAGGCCGTGACCGACCTGGGGGCCGTAGAGCAGGTGGCGGCGCTGTGGCGTGCCCTGGGGTCCAGGGTCGACCTTATGGACGCGGCGCACCACGACAAGGTGCTCGCGGTCACGTCGCACCTGCCGCATCTGCTCGCCTTCAACATCGTCAACACGGCGGACGACCTGGAAGGCGTGCTGAAGGGGGAGGTGCTGAAATACGCGGCCGGCGGGTTCACCGATTTCACGCGCATCGCCGCTTCCGACCCCACCATGTGGCGCGACGTTTTCCTGCACAACAAGGTGGCGGTGCTGGAGGTGATCGGCCGCTACATCGAGGACCTGATGGCGTTGCAGCGGGCGATCCGCTGGGACGAGGCCGACGCCTTGTATGAGCGGTTCAAGAGCGCCCAGGCCGTCCGGCGCGAGGTGGTCCGGGCCGGCCAAGCCTACAAGCGGGTGCCAAGCGCCCGGTATGGACTCAACGGGAGCGTGCGGCAATTGAGCCGGACCCTGGGTTGAGGCCCATTGATGACCGCCATCGCTACAATATGTGCAATTGTATGTTTCTGTTCTAAAGTTTGACACAACAGAATTACAAACACTTTATCAGTGTTAGACTAGCATAAAATACGGAAATACTCGATGTAGTCTGCGCCGTGTAAAGATGCGCGCGTCGACAAGCAGAAATCCGGTGAACCGCGTCGATCGCTTGAGCGGCAATTCATTCATCGGACAGCAACCGCGCGGTCGCCAGCAAAGCGCCGACCGCAACAGGAGGAGTTACCCATATGGCAGATGACAGCGCGGGCGCCATGGCGGCCGATCCTAGCGCGCCCGGCCTTTACGGCCCCGGCGTGACCGGCCAAACCAGTTCGGTCGGAAGCAACAATGCGGGCGTGGTGGCACCCGGCAGCGCCAACGTCAACGTCGGCAGCTCCGCCGACACCAGTGCCACTGCCTACGCCTCGGCGGACCAGGGCGCGGCCGGCCAGGACACCAACGTCAGCGTCCTCACGCCTGGCGACTCAGACGTGACGATCCAAGGCGGCAATCAGCGGATCGTCATCGACTACAGCCAGCCCTCGCCGACCGACGGTTCCATGAGCGACGGCGGCAACGTCGTGCATGTCACGGGCGGCAACAACCAGTTCGTGGTCAAGTTCGCGCCCGGCACGTCGAGCGGCGACGCGACAAGCGCCGGCGGCAACTCCGTCATCGTCGATGGCGGCAACAACCAGTTCGTCGTCGCATACGACTACTCGGCGTTCAACACCGGCACCCCGTCCGGCAACGATGTCACCGTTGATGGCGGCAACAACGCGTTCGTCGTCAGCTACCAAGGCCCTGACAAAAGCGCCGCGGCGACCAGCAGCGCGGTGAACGTCGGCGGCGACGGCAACCAGTTCGTCGTGGCCTATGGCGACTCTCCAAGCTCGGGCAGCGGGTCCGACAGCGGCAGTTCCGGCGGCGGCAACCCGTTCGCCAGCGGCGCCGCATCCGGCGGGGCGCCTGCCGGAAACGGCAACCCGTTCGCCAGTTCGGCGGGCGGCAGTTCTTCCGGCGCTGCGATCAGCGCCGATGGTTCTTCTGGAGGCAGCATGAGTGGCAGCATGAGTTCTACGGACACGAGCGGCGGCAGCGCCGGCGCAGGCAGTTCCGACCTGGCGGCCTCGCTTCGGCAAAGCCCGTTCGGCGCGTTGCTCGACCTGCCGGGCGTCACGCCCGAGACCATTTTCGGCAACATCAACCCGGACGACTACGCGTCGCTGAACAACGGCAGCGGCGGCAACCCGTTCGGCAACGTTGCGCCGGGCAGCAACCCGTTCACCAACTACCCCGGACAGGACGGCCTCTTCTCGGCCGCGACCAACGCCGGGGCCGCGTCGGGCGGCGCTCCGTCCGGAGCGTCCGGCATGGGCGGCGCTCCGAGCAGCAGCGATGACAGTTCTTCTGCAGCTTCGGGCGCAAGCAGTGCGACCGACAGCAGCAGTGCCAGCAACCCCTTCGCTGGTGGCGCTTCTAGCGGCAATCCTTTCGCGGGCGGTGCTCCGTCCGGAGCGTCCGGCATGGGAAGTGCCTCGACGGACGGCGGGCAGGCAGCCAACGCGTCTTCCAACGATCCGACCGGGGCGGCTGGAAATGTGGTTGCGGGTGCCGGCAGCATCGACTTCAACAACCTGAGCAGCGATGACGCCGCGTCCCTCCTCGCAGCAAGCCCGTTCGGTCCGTTGATCACTCAGGCCGGCCTTGACGCCGGAACCCTGCTGGCCAGCCTGAGCGGCGGCGGCGCCAACAACTTCCTTGCCCTCCAGGGTCTTGGCGGGGCCAACAACCCGTTCGGCGACACGCCCAGCGGCGGTGCCGGCGGCGGCATCCCGGCCACCGACAACAGCGGCAGCCAGTATGCGTCGGCGACCGACATCACGTCCGATGTTTACGCGCAGATCACCGCCGACGGCGGCTCTGCTACGGACATGATGGTTCCGACAACCTAAACCGGGCGTGGGTTCGGGCCGGTGGCATGCTCGTCATGCCATCGGCCTTTTTCTATGGCCTCCCGTCAAGCGGCGGAGATGCTTGGTCAGCAATCCTGCAGCGATGCGGCCAAGCGTGCGGGCAGACTGCGCAGGGCGGCATGGACTCGGGCCGTCGTTTCATCGGGGTCCTCGTCCATGCTGTCGAACGCCAGGTCCGCTTCGGCATAGACGGGGTGGCGCAGCGCCATCAGACGCCGCAAAATCTCGGCGGGGTCGCCGTCCCGCAGCAGAGGCCGGTCTGTGCAGGAGGCCAGCCGCCGCAGCAGGAGTGCCATGTCGCAGCGCAGCCAGATCGACACCGCCTTGTTCCGCATCGCCCGGCGCGTTTCGGCGTCCATGAACGCGCCCCCGCCGGTCGCCAGCACCATGGGAATGTCCGCCAGCAGCCGCCCGATTACCTGACGCTCCCGCCTGCGGAACGCCGCTTCGCCATCGCGCATGAACATCTCCGCGATGCTGCATCCCGCGTCCCGCTCGATCTCGGCATCCGCGTCGTGGAACGGCAATCCGAGCCTTGCGGCCAGGCGGCGTCCGACGCTGGTTTTGCCAACGCCCATCATGCCGACCAGCGCGATGCTGCGGCCGGCAAGCGCGGCTGGCAGGCTGTTCATGGACAGAACTTGGCTCAATGCGTGCCTCGATGCCGTGCAGTCACGACTGATGCTGGAAAACGCAGCTTTAAAGTCAAACGAATTGGAGTAGGTCAATATCATTAGTTAGAGATGCAGTTGATGGCCAAGACAAAGCGGTAAGGCAAACCAACCCCAGGGCTGGGAGTGAGCGGCGCCGGTTGTCGTGCTACCCTTCGGGCGCGGGACACTCCGCGGTTGCGCAGGCTGGCCCGCGCCTCTGCCGGACCCGGCGCCGATTGTTGCAAAGGAACACGCGACCATGACCGCCGCGACTATCCGATCCCCCGCAGTGACCGTTGTTCCGCCGGGGCGCGCGCTTCGCGGCCCGGTCGTTCCGCCGGGATCGAAGTCGATCACCAACCGCGCCCTGCTGCTCGCGGCGCTGGCCCAGGGCACCAGCCGCCTCACCGGTGCGCTCAAGAGCGACGACACCGCCTTCATGGCGGCGGCGCTCCGCAGCATGGGCGTTTCGGTTGCGGAGCCGGACTCCGCGGGCTTCACCGTTACGGCCATCGGCCGCCTGTCCGCGCCGGGCGCCCCGCTCAACCTGGGTAATGCCGGGACGGCCACGCGGTTCCTGACCGCCGCCGCCGCGACCGTGGACGGCGAGGTAGTGATCGATGGCGACGCGCACATGCGCAAGCGGCCCATCGCGCCGCTCGTCGCGGCCTTATGCCGCCTGGGCGTGGACGCCACCGCCGACACCGGCTGCCCGCCTGTCACCGTGCGCGGGCGCGGCGGCTTTGCGGGCGGCCGGGTCGAAATCGATGGCGGGCTGTCCAGCCAATACGTTTCGGCCCTGCTCATGCTGGGCGCCTGCGGGCAGGGGCCGGTCGAGGTGACGCTGACTGGGCAGCACATCGGCGCCCGGGGCTACGTCGATCTGACCCTCGCCGCGATGGCCGCGTTCGGCGCCACCGTCGAGCCGGTCGGCGAAGCGGGCTGGCGGGTCGCGCCGACCGGCTACCGCGCGGCCGACTTCGCGGTGGAGCCGGACGCCTCGGCCGCGACCTACCTGTGGGCGGCGGAGGCGCTGACCGGCGGCGGCATCGACCTCGGCTTCGCGCCCGAGGCATCGAGCCAGCCCGACGCCCGCGCGCACGACCTCATCAGCCGCTTCCCGCATTTGCCGCCCGTGATCGACGGCTCGCAGATGCAGGACGCCGTGCCGACGCTCGCCGTGCTCGCCGCCTTCAACACCGCCCCGGTCCGTTTCGTCGGGGTCGCCAACCTTCGGGTCAAGGAATGCGACCGGCTGGCGGCGCTCGCCACCGAGCTTTCACGCATCGCCCCGGGCCTCGGGCGCGAGGACGGGGACGACCTGGTTGTGGCCAGCAACCCGGCGCTGTCCGGCACCACCCGGCCGACCCGCATTGAAACCTATTCCGACCACCGGATCGCCATGAGCTTCGCGCTTGCCGGGCTGCGGGTCGGCGGCATCACGATCCTCGACCCGGGCTGCGTCGGCAAGACCTATCCCGGCTACTGGGCCGACCTCCTCTCGCTCGGGATCGGCTTGATCGAGGGCACGTGACGGCACCTTACCGGCCTTACTGACAAAGTGATGCGTCAGTATTAACAAAGTTTAGCGACAATCCCCGTAGTGCAATGCCAGTTATCGCCTTGTGATCCGTGTTCAGCCCTCATCCCGTGCGGCTGGTGTTCATCAAGGGGCTTAGCCATGGCTCTCCTCGCCAACATTTCCACGCCGCTCAACCGCCTGCTTGCGTCGCTGCCGGCCCATGAATACGATCAGTTCAAGGCGTGCCTGGTCCGCGTGTCCCTTGTCCGCGACCAGGTGCTGGCGGAGCACGGTCAGCCGGTCGAGCATGCTTTCTTCATCGAGCATGGCGTCGTTTCGGTCGTGTCGGACGCCACGGACGGGGAAGGCGGCATCCAGGTCGCCATGATCGGCCGAGAGGGCATGGTGGGTGACGTGTCGCTGATGAATGTGCGGAACGCCGCCTGTGCCAACGTCGTGGTGCACGTGCCCGGCATCGCCCTTCGGCTGTCGAGCAGCGACCTGCGCCGCGCCATCGAGCGCAGCCCGGCGCTGCACCTCGCCTGCGCCCGCTTCGCGCAGTCGCTGCTTGTCCAGGTCATGCAGACAGCCGTTTGCAACGCCCGGCGGAGCCTGACCGAACGCTGCGCGCGCTGGCTGGTGATGACGCATGAGCGGGTAGAGGGCAACGAGGTGCAGGTCACTCATGAGGCGCTTTCGGCCATGCTCGGCATGCACCGGCCCGGCGTCACCGTGGCGGCGGCGGCGCTGCAGCAGGCCGGGCTGATCCGCACCGGCCGGGGTCGCTTCACCGTGCTGGACCGGGCGGGGCTGCATGACGTGGCCCAGGGCGCGCGGCCCGCGCCGCGCGTCACGGTATCGCGCGTCCGCCAGGGCGGGGTGCGCCACGGCCTGCGTTCCCCGGCCGCGGGCGCCATCTTTTGACCGGCGCGGTCATGGACGGGGGCACGGTGGACGGGGGCGCGGTCGGGCGCTACCAGATCGTCGTCATCGGCAAGGAGGGCGCGGTGCTGCTGGACACCGCGACCGGTGCCTCATGGTCGCTGGCCCGGGACATCGACACGCTGCAACTGGGATGGAGGCCGCTTGACGGGCGTGGGCTATCGGCCGTCCTGCATGAAGCGCCCGAATGCGCCCTGCCGCCGTCCCGTGAAGAAACCGGTGAGGTGTCGGCGGCAGGGTGGCAACCGCGCCGCGGATCGAAATGGTCACAGGCCGCGCCGCCGCTGACCCGTGCTGACAGGAATTAACTATAACGATGTTCCAAACCCTGACACCGCAGCCGCCGGACGGCCTGCTCACCCTGATCGGCCTGTTCCGCGATGACCCGCGCAACAGCAAGATCGACCTTGGCGTCGGGACATACCGCAACGTGGCCGGGATCACGCCCGTCATGGAGGCGGTCAAGGCGGCGGAGCGCATCCTCCTGGATGGGCAGCAAACAAAGGGGTATCTCGGGCCGGAGGGCGATCAGCGTTTCGTCAAGCTGCTGGCGCCGGTTGCGTTCGGCGCCGCGGACGCTCATGCCGGGCGCTTGGTGGGCGTGCAAACGCCGGGCGGCAGCGGCGCGCTGCGCTTGGGCGGCGAGTTGATCGCCGCTGCCCGGCCCGGCGCGACCATATGGCTCGGCACACCCACCTGGCCCAATCACCGCCCGGTGCTGGAAGCGGCCGGGCTGACAGTCGCCGAGTACCGCTATTTCGACCCCGCCACGCAAACCCTGTGCTTCGATGACACCATGGCGGCGCTGTCCGCGGCGAACCCCGGCGATGTCGTCTTGCTGCACGGCTGCTGCCACAACCCGACCGGCACCGAGCTTGACCCGGCGCAATGGGACGCCGTGGCGCAACTGGTGGCCGAGCGCGGCCTTTTGCCGTTCATCGACCTTGCCTATCAGGGACTTGGCGAGGGTCTCGACGCCGACGCCTACGGCACGCGCCGCGTGCTCACCGCTGCCGAGGAAGCGTTGGTCGCCTACTCCTGTGACAAGAACTTCGGCCTTTACCGCGAACGGACCGGGGCGCTGTTCGCCCTGGCCCGCGACGCGGACGCCGCGTCCGTCGTGTTCGGCAATATGCTGACGCTTGCCCGGGTGAACTGGTCGATGCCGCCGGACCATGGGGCGGCAGCGGTGCGGATCGTGCTGGACTCTCCCGAACTGTCCCGGCTTTGGCGCACGGAGCTTGAGGCCATGTGCCGGCGCATCAACACCGTGCGGACCGCCTTGGCCGATGCCGAACCGCGGCTTGCCTTCCTGTCGCGCCAGCGCGGCATGTTCTCGCAACTGCCGATCACGCCGGAAACCGTGGCGACGCTGCGCCGCGACCACGGCATCTACATGGCCGGCAGCGGCCGCATCAACCTTGCGGGGCTGCAGGTCGCCGACGCCGGCATCTTCGTCCATGCGCTGAGGGCGGTGGACGGCTTGCCGCAGGAATGCTGAGCGCCGCTTCCATGCAGACGATTGCCGGCTCCCATTGCCTTCCCGGGGTCTGCCTGGGTCCCCATCTCATTCACTTGATCCATTAGGAGTGCCGGCCTTGAACCAGATCCTGCCCAACAGCCTGCGCAGCGGCCCGGATAGCCGCGGCCGGTTCGGCACCTTTGGCGGACGCTTCGTCGCCGAAACGCTGATGCCGAACGTGCTGGAGGTGCAGCAGGCCTACGACGACGCCCGGAACGACCCGGCGTTCGAAGCGGAATGGCGCCGCCTGCTGAAGGACTACGTCGGCCGTCCCAGCCCGCTCTGGTTCGCCGAGCGGCTGACGCAGCACTTCGGCGGCGCCAAGATCTACTTCAAGCGCGAGGAGCTGAACCACACCGGCGCGCACAAGATCAACGCCGTGCTCGGCCAAATTCTGCTGGCCCGGCGCATGGGCAAGACGCGCATCATCGCCGAAACCGGCGCCGGGCAGCACGGGGTCGCGACGGCCACGGCCTGCGCGCTGTTCAACCTGCCCTGCCTCGTGTTCATGGGCGCCACCGACGTGGAACGGCAGCAGCCCAACGTGTTCCGCATGAAGCTGCTGGGCGCGGAGGTGAATGCCGTGACCTCCGGCGCCGCGACGCTCAAGGACGCGATGAACGAGGCCCTGCGCTACTGGGTCGCCAACGTCGAGGACACCTATTACTGCATCGGCACCGTGGCCGGGCCGCACCCGTATCCCACCATGGTGCGCGACTTCCAATCGGTGATCGGCGACGAGACGCGCGAGCAGATGCTGGCCGCGGAGGGCAAGCTGCCGGACGCCATCGTTTGCGCGGTGGGGGGCGGGTCCTCGGCCATGGGCATCTTCCACCCGTTCCTGGACGATCCCGGCGTGAAGCTTTACGGCGTGGAGGCCGCCGGGCGCGGCCTGGACAGCGGCGCGCACGCGGCGGCGATCAACGGCGGCAGCCCCGGCGTCCTGCACGGCAACAAGACCTATCTGCTGCAGAACCGCGATGGCCAGATCACGGAAGCGCACTCGATCTCCGCCGGCCTCGACTATCCCGGCATCGGGCCGGAGCATTCCTGGCTGCACGACATCGGCCGGGTGGACTATGTGGCGGCGACGGACAGCGAGGCGCTGGAAGCGTTCCAGCTTTGCTCCAAGCTTGAGGGCATCATCCCCGCGCTGGAGACCGCGCACGGCCTGGCCTACATCGCCAAGCTGGCGCCCACGCTGAAGCCTGACGAGACCATCGTGCTGAACCTGTCGGGCCGCGGCGACAAGGACATCTTCACCGTGGCGCAGCATTTGGGCCAAGCCTTGTGAGCGGGGTCGCTGTGAGTGAGGGAGGCATGGGGCGGATCGCCGCCCGCTTCGCGAAATTGCGGGCGGAAGGGCGCGGGGCGCTGATTCCGTTTCTGGAGGCCTACGACCCCGACGGTGCGACCTCCATGGAAATCCTGCGCGGGATGCCGGCAGCCGGCGCCGACCTGATCGAGATCGGCGTGCCCTTCACCGACCCGGCCGCGGACGGCCCGACCATCCAGCGGGCGGGCCAGCGGGCGCTCAAGGCCGGCGGCACGCTGCCGGGCGCGCTGGCCATGGTGGAAGGGTTCCGGCGCGAGGACAGCGAAACGCCCGTGGTGCTGATGGGCTATCTTAACCCGATCCTCGCCTACGGCGCCGAGCGGTTCTGCCGCGACGCCGGGGCAGCCGGCGTGGACGGCCTCATCGTGGTCGATATGCCGGCCGAGGAAGCGGACGAGCTGATGGCTCACATCGACGGCGCAGGCCTGGACCTGATCCGCCTGGTCGCGCCCACCACGAACGACGCGCGCCTACCGCTGGTGCTCAAGGGGGCAGGGGGCTTCGTGTATCACGTGGCGATCACCGGCATCACCGGCACGCGCTCGGCGGCGGAGGAGGATTTGGCGACTGCCATCCCTCGTGTGCGCGCCCATACCGACCTGCCGGTCGCCATCGGCTTCGGGGTCCGCACCCCGGCCCAGGCGGCGCAGGCCGTGCGGGTCGCCGACGCCGCGGTGGTGGCGAGCGTATTGATCGAAACGCTCGCGGCGTCGCTCGATGAGCACGGCCAAGCCCAGCCGGACACGGCGCGTCAGGTGCTGGACCAGGTGCGCGGCCTGGCGCAGGCGGTTCGGGAAGCCCGGGTCGGCGCCGTCGCGGCGTAAGCGGCTAGGACGGCCCGCTCCCGCCCGTAGCGCCGTCAGCAGCGTAGCCCGGTGCGCCGCCAGGGTGTTCTTGGCCCGTTGATGCACCCGCGTCGCTTTGGCGATCACGCGCAGCCGCGCCAGCGCCGCGGGCCGACCCGCCTTCGTATCAGGCTGCCACTGCGCAAACTTGTTGCGAAATAATATCGAAACTACAACAACAAGCATGGGCCGGCCAAGGACCAGTCCGGCGGGCGCACATCGGCGTCGTAGCGGCTTCTGCCATGGCATGGGATATGCTTTGTCCTATCCACGCCCAACCGTTAAACGCCGCTGCCCCGCAAGGAACCTGCGTCCCATGACCTACTGGACACGTTTCGCCGCCGGGCTGCCGGCCTAACTTCCGGGATGGACCTGCCCGAAATCCGCGCCGTTGCCCGGCCCCGCACGCGGGATGACCTGCCGACCTGCGGCGCGGAATCGGCCTGGCTCGCGGGCGGCACCTGGCTGTTTTCCGAGCCGCAGCCGGGGCTACATGCGCTGATCGACCTGGCCGGCATGGGGTGGCCGGCGCTGGAGCCGTCCGCGGCCGGGCTGCGCATCGGCGCGACCTGTCCGATCGCGTCGCTGGAGGCCCTTGCCGCCGCCACGGACTGGCCGGCCGCGCCGCTGTTCGTCGGGTGCTGCCGGGCGCTGCTGGGGTCGTTCAAGATCGCGGCGGTGGCAACCGTGGGCGGCAACGTCTGCCTGTCCTTGCCGGCCGCGCCCATGCTGGCGCTGACGGTGGCGCTGGACGGCGTGGCCCGGGTGTGGCGGCCGGATGGGACGGAGCGGGAGGTGCCGATGGCCGGCTTCACCACGGGGCCGCAGCGCACCGTGCTGGCACCGGGCGAGTTGCTGCGCTCGATTGACCTGCCGGACGCGGCGCTGCGTCGGCGCGGCGCGATGCGGCAAGCGTCGCTCACGGCACACGGACGCTCCGCGGCGCTGCTGGTGGCAACGGAGGAGACGGGGCGCTTCGCCCTGACCGTCACCGCCAGCACCGTGCGCCCGGTGCACGCGGCTTGGCCGGCGGCGCCCTCGCGGGAGGCGCTGGACGCCTTCATCACGGACGTCCCGGCGTCACTTTGGCACGACGACGTGCACGGCGCCCCAGCCTGGCGCCGCCACATGACCCGGCGGCTCGCTGCCGAACTGCATCAGGAACTGCTGGGATGACCGTCTTGCACGTCAACGGCCAGGCGCAGGAGTGCGACCCGGCGCCGGGCCAATGCCTGCGCACGCAGCTTCGGGCGCTCGGTTGGTTCGGGGTCAAGAAGGGCTGCGACGCCGGCGATTGCGGTGCCTGCACCGTGCTGCTGGACGGCAAGGCGGTGCAAAGCTGCTTGGTGCCGGCCTGGCGCGCCGAGGGCCGGGCCATCACCACCATTGAAGGGCTGGGCGAGGGCGGCTTGCACCCGCTGCAACGGGCGTTCATGGACGCCCAGGGCTTCCAGTGCGGCTTCTGCACCCCCGGCATGGTGCTGACCGCCAGCATCCTGAACCCGGCCCAGCAAGCGGACCTGCCGCGGGCCATGAAAGGCAATTTGTGCCGCTGCACCGGCTACCGTGCGGTTGCGGACGCGGTGGCAAGGCTGCGCCACGTCGGCGCACTGCCGGGCAGCGACGCCGCGCCGGATGCGGAGGCCGTCGTGACCGGGACCGCCCGCTACACGCTGGACGTGGACATGCCGGGCCTGCTGCACATGCGCCTGCTGCGCTCGCCGCATGCCCATGCCCGCATCCGCGGCATCGACCGTTCTGCGGCGCTGGCCGTGCCCGGCGTGGCCGCAGTGTTCACGCATGAGGACGTGCCCGCGTGGCTTTACTCCTCTGCCCGGCACGAGGACTTCCGCGCCAACCCGGACGACACCCGCCTGCTGGACGACGTGGTGCGCTTCGTCGGCCAGCGCGTCGCCGCCGTTGTCGCGGACAGCGAGGCCGCCGCCGAGGCCGGCTGCCGCGTCCTGGCCGTCGATTACGACATCCTGCCCGCCGTATTTGACCCGGCAGAGGCCATGCGGCCCGGCGCCCCCGTCCTGCACGACAAGCACGCCCACCGCATCGCCGACCCCGCCCGCAACGTCGTTGCTTCCTTGAGCAGCCGCCACGGCGACATCGCGGCCGGCTTCGTGGCGGCAGACCGGACCGAGGAAATCACGTGCGACCTGCAGCGTGTGCAGCACACGGCCATGGAAACGCATTGCGCCCTCGCCTCCATGGAAGGGGACCGCCTGGTGGTGCGGAGCAGCACGCAGGTGCCGTTCCTGGTGCGGCAGGGCTTGGCGGACCTGTTCGGCCTGCCGCCGCACCGGGTCCGAGTGCTGTGCGCCCGGGTGGGCGGCGGGTTCGGCGGCAAGCAGGAAATGCTAGTCGAGGACATCGCCGCCCTGGCCAGTCTGCGCCTCGGCCGCCCCGTCAGGCTGGAGCTGACGCGCGCCGAGCAGTTCGCTGCGACCACCACGCGCCACCCGATGCGCGTCACGGTGCGCGTGGGCGCCACGCGGAACGGCCAGCTCACGGCGTTGAAAGTCGATGTGCTGGCCAATGCGGGCGCCTACGGCAACCACTCGCCCGCCGTGCTGGAACATAGCTGCAACGAGCTGATGAGCCTGTATCGCTGCCCGAACACGGCGGTGGACGCGGTGGCCGCCTACACCAACACGGTGCCGGCCGGCGCCTTCCGCGGCTATGGCATGGGGCAAACGCTGTTTGCGCTGGAGCAGGCGGTGGACGCCCTGGCGCGCGGCCTTGGCATCAATCCGTTCGAGTTCCGCCGCCGCAACATGGTGCAGCCCGGCGACCGTCTGGACGAGCCGCACGGCCTGCTGGATGACGTGGAGTTCGGCAGCTACGGCCTCGACCAATGCCTCGATCTCGTGGAGCGCGCGCTCTTCGCCGGCCCCGGCCTCCCGGCACCGGAGGGGGCGGAGTGGCAAGTCGGCCAGGGCGTCGCGATGGGGATGCTGGCGACGGCGCCGCCGTTCGGGCACCGGGCGGAGTCGCGGCTGTTCCTGGCGGCGGACGGGGACTTCGACCTGCATGTCGGCACGGCGGAGTTCGGCAACGGCACCTCCACCACGCACCGCCAGGTGGCCGCTGCCGTGCTGGGAACGGCGCCGGGCCGCATCCGGCTGCGCCAGTCCGACACCGACCTGGTTGGTCACGACACCGGCGCGTTCGGCAGCACCGGAACCGTGGTGGCCGCCCGGGCAACGGAAACCGCGGCCCTGGCGCTGCGGGAACGTATCCTGCGGGCCGCCGCGGCGCTGACCGGCCATCCCGCGGCGGAGTGCCGGCTGATCGAGGGCGCCGTGCTATGCGGCAATCGGGCGGTGCCGTTGGCCGACCTGCCCGGGGCCGGCACGGGCCTCGCCGTGATGCGCAAGGCGGACGCGGCGCCGCGCTCCCTCGCGTTCAACGTGCAGGGTTTCCGCATCGCGGTGAACCGCGGCACGGGGGAAATCCGCATCCTGCGCAGCGTGCACGCCGCCGACGCCGGCCGGGTGATGAACCCCATGCAGTGTCGCGGCCAAATCGAGGGCGGGGTGGCGCAGGCGCTCGGCGCCGTGCTGCACGAGGCCCTGCGGATCGGGGACGATGGCGCGGTGAGCAACCCGGCGTTCCGCCACTATCACATCCCCACTTGGGCCGACGTGCCGCGGACCGAAGTGCTGTTTGCCGACACGTCGGACGCCTTCGGGCCGATGGGCGCCAAGTCCATGAGCGAAAGCCCGTTCAACCCGGTCGGCCCGGCGATGGCCAACGCGCTGGCGGACGCGACCGGTGTGCGCTTCACCGCCCCGCCGTTCACGGCGGATCGGGTTTGGGCGGTGCTGGCTGCACGGGACGACGCGGCTTAACGCCGGGTCAGCACGGGGCCGACCTCCGCCAGGTAAGTCGCCCGGCGCGCGAACAGCGGCGGCGCCGCGCGCCGGGCCTCCGCGATGATGGCGCGCAGGTCCGCCGTTTGCAGAACCCCGTCCTCCACCAGCACCGTCCCATCTACCATGGTCAGCGCCACGTCGCTGCCGCGCACGGCGTGCACGAGATTGTGGTGCAGGTTCATCCAGGGGCCGCTGCCGAACAGCGGCGTCATGCGCGGCGTGTCCGTGCGGACCGCAATCAGGTCCGCCCGCTTGCCCACCTCCAACGAGCCGATGCTGTCCTCCAGGCCGATTGCCCGCGCACCCTCGGTTGTCGCCATGCGCAGCGCGTCCCAGGCGTCCAGTGCGGTGGCGTCCAACCGGCTCAGCTTTGCCAGAAGGGATGCGCCCTTCATCTCCTCGAACATGTCGAAGTTGTTGTTCTCCTTTTCCCCGTCCGTGCCCAGGCCCACGGCGATGCCCGCGGCGAGGAGGTCCGTGGTGCGCGCGGCACCGCTGGCGAGCTTCATGTTGCTGACAGGGTTGTGCGACACCGCGGCGCCGTTGCGCGCGAGCACGTGGATGTCCTCATCATCCAGCCACACGCAATGCGCCAGCAGCGTGCGCGGCTCCAGCAGGCCCAGCCGTTCCAGCGCCTGCACCGGGCGGCAGCCGTGGCGGTCCTGCATCGCCTGGACTTCCTGCTCCGCTTCCGCAATGTGCGTGCAAAGGCCGGAGCCGAACCGCTGGGCCAATTCCGCCGCGCGGCGTTGCCCGGCGGCGTCGGTGTAGAACAGGTGCTCCAGCCCCACCCAGGCCTGGATGCGCCCGCCCTGCCGGCGGTGCCAGCGTTCCAGCAGCGCCTCGTTGTCGTCCAGCGTGTCGAAATAGTCGTAGTCCGGGTGCGCCCCGACATAGGGCACCATCACCAGCCGGTTGCCGATGCCCTCCGCCGCGCGGGCGCTGCCGTCCATGAAGCGCCACATGTCCACCACGGTGGTCGTGCCGGACAGCACGGATTCCGCGTAGCACAGCCACGACGCCGCTTCCGCCTCGGACGGCTGCAAGACGCGGTGCATCGGGTTGATATACGTGTCGAGCCAATCCCAAACCTGCAATCCCTCTGCCGTGCCGCGAAGCAGGCCGGAATGGCAGTGTGCGTTGATCAGGCCGGGCATGACCAGGTGATCGCGCAATGCGCGGTGTGCGGCGCCCGCGGCGCGCGGTTCCACGGCGGCGCGCGGGCCGACGGCCTCGATCCGCCCGTCCTCGATCAGGATCGCCCCATCCACGATAACGGGGCAGCCCGGCGCCATCGTCAGCACGTGGTCGGCGGTGAGCAGTTGGCGCATGGGTCAGCTCCTGTGCGGGGCCGCGCCCCGGTTGTGGGCGGCGGCGCCGTGCTTTGCAGCCGCATCATGCAAAAGCCGTGCATCGCACGAGGCAAAGCCGTGCAGCAACGCGCTGCCGCGGTCGGCTCCCGGTTGGCACGCGGAATGCTTCTCAACTGCGCTGGGTGCGGGCATGGTGCCGCAATCAGGAGAGCATCAAGCATGGATTGTGTGAACAAGCGGTGGCCCCGGCGCCTTGTGCTGCAGGCCGGCGGCCTCCTCGCGGCCGGGTCGCTGGTCCGCCCGGCGCGGGCGGCCAGCATCGCCGCCGTGAAGCCCGAGCAGGCGGTGATTGGCTTTGGCCATGTCGGGCCGATCTCGGACGAGGGCTGGACCTCGTCGCACCACCAGGGCCTGCTCGCGGTGAAGCAAGCCTACCCACAGGCCAAGTTCCTGGAAGTCGAGAGCATCCCGTACTCCGCCGATGCCACCCGCACCTTCCGGCAGTTCGTGGCGCAGGGCGCCAACATCGTGTTCCTGACTTCCGAGTACGGCGACCTGCTGCATGGCGTGTCCGACCGTGCGTCCAACATCGCCTGGCTGGAGTGCAACGGCCATTCGGCCGCGGCCAACCGCAGTTGGTACTACGTGAAGCATTGGCTGCCGTCCTACGTCACGGGCGTCGCGGCTGGGCTGATGAGCAAGTCGGGCAAGCTCGGCTATGTCGGCTCCATGCCGGTGCCGACGGTGTATTGCGGGGTGAACGCCTTTCTCATGGGCGCGCGCTCGGTCAACCCGGCGGCCAGCATGCAGGTCATCGTCATCAATTCCTGGTTCGACCCGCAGGCGGCGGCCCAGGCCGGCACGGCGCTGATCGACAACGGCTGCGACGTGCTGTTCGGCGTGATGGACGAATCCGCCTACCTGCAGGTCGCCGAGAAGCGCGGCGTGCCGGCGGTGATGTGGAACACCGACGTGCGCCGCTACGGCCCGAAGTCCTATGTCAGCTCCGTTGTCCTGGACTGGACCAAGTTCTACGTGGCCCAGGCGAAGGCGCGCATCGAGGGCACCTGGACGCCGGGCGAGCCGGTGCTGCTGGGCATGGGGGAGGGCGTCGATCGCGACGCCTGGGGCGACAGCGTGCCCGGCCCGGTGCGGGCGCAGGCGGACGCGGTACGGACCAAGATGCTGGCCGGCTACAACCCGTTCGTCGGCGAGATCAAGGACGCGGGCGGCAAGGTCCGCATCCCCGCCGGCCAGGCCATGACGGACATGGAGCTGTACGGCTGGAACTGGCCCATCGAGGGCGTGTCCGGTCTGCGCGGCGCCTGACCGCCCCCATGCCCGGCGCTGCCGTCGAGCTGCAGGGGATCACCAAGGCGTTTCCCGGCCTCCTCGCCAACGATGCCATCGACCTGGACCTGCGCGCGGGCGAGATCCATGCGCTGCTCGGGGAGAACGGCGCGGGGAAGTCCACGCTGATGAACGTGCTGACCGGCATCTACCAGCCGGACGCCGGGCGCATCGTGATGAACGGTGCGCCCGTGCGCTTCGCCTCCCCCAAGGACGCCATCGCCGCGGGGATCGGCATGGTGCACCAGCACTTCAAGCTGATCCGCGCCTTCACCGTCGCCGAGAACATCCACCTCGGCTGGCCGGACACGCCGTTCCGCACGTCGGCCGCCCTCTTGGAAAGCCGCACGCGCGCCTTGTCGGAGCGGTTCGGCCTCCTTGTCCGGCCGGACGCGCGGGTCGAGGACCTGTCGGCCGGCGAGCAGCAGCGGGTGGAGATCCTGCGCGTCCTGGCCCGCGGCGCCCGCGTGCTGATCCTGGACGAGCCGACTGCGGTGCTGACGCCGGGTGAAGCGGCGGCGCTGGTGCGGGCGCTGCGCGGCTTCGTGGTGTCCGGTTACGCCGTTATCCTCATCAGCCACAAGCTCGACGAAGTTTTGGAAGTCGCGGACCGCGTCACCGTGCTGCGCGCCGGGCGCAAGGTGGCAACGCTCCGGGCGGCCGAGTGCAGCCAGGCGCAGCTTGCGGCGCTGATGGTGGGGCGGGAGATCGGCGGGCGACGGCGCGGCGGCGCCGGGCCGCGCCGGGTCGGCCCCATCGTGCTGCAGCTCGCCGGCGCGTCGGCGGACGACGAGCGGGGCGTGCGGGCGCTGGCCGACGTGGACCTTTCGGTGCACGCAGGCGAGATCGTGGGCGTCGCGGGCGTCGCCGGCAACGGCCAGCGGGAGCTGACGGAGGTGCTGACCGGCCTGCGCCCCGTGACGGAGGGCCAGGTCCGCATCGGCGGCCGGGTCATGTTCGGGGCCGACCCGGCCGCGTTCCTGGCCGCCGGCGTCGGCCATATCCCGGAGGACCGGCTGCGCAGCGGCCTCGCGCCCTCCATGGCGGTCGCGGACAACGCCGTACTGCGCGAGTATCGCCGCCCCCCGGTGGCGCGCGGCGCCCTGTTCCGTCCGGGCGCGGCGCTGGCGCTGGCGCGGCGCATCGCGGCGGACGCGCATGTGATGGTGCCCAACATGCGCGCCCCGGTCCGCAACCTGTCCGGCGGCAACCAGCAGCGGCTGGTGGCCCGGCGGGAGATGCGCGTGTCCGCCCAAGCGCTGGTCGCGGCCTACCCGACGCGCGGCCTCGACATCGGCGCCATCGACACGATGCTGCGCTACCTCGCGGAGATGCGGGACCGCGGCGTGGGCGTGCTGCTGGTGTCGGAGGAATTAGACGAACTGCTGGGGATCGCCGACCGGGTGGCGGTGCTGTTCGGCGGGCGCATCATGGGCGTGTTTCCCGCCGGCGAGGCGGAGCCGGAGCGCATCGGCCTGCTGATGGGCGGCCGGGCGGAAGCAGCGTGATGCGGCTGCAGCGTGTCGCGGCCATCGGGCCATGGACCGTGGTGGCAACGCGCGTGCTGTCGGTGGCGGCGGCTTTGCTGGTGGGCGGGTCGGTGTTTGCCTTCGCGGGATACGACGTGCCCACCCTCGCCGCCAGCGTGGTGCAAAGCTCGCTCGGCAGCCTATTCGGGCTGGAGGATTTGGGGCTGCTGTTTTCGCCGCTGATCCTGACCGGCCTTGCCGCGGCGGTCGCGCTGCGCATCGGGCTGTGGAACATCGGGGGCGAGGGGCAGTTCTACGCTGGGGCCATTGCCGCCACGCTGGCCGGGTTGAACATGCACGGCCCGGCGTCCCTCATGCTGCCGCTCCTGGCATTGGCGGGCTTTGCCGGGGGTGCGGCCTGGGTGCTGGTGCCCGCGCTGGCCCGCGCGTTTCTCCTGATCGACGAGATCATCACCACGCTGTTGCTCAACTTCGTTGCGGTGCTGCTGGTTAATTACCTGTGCACCGGCCCGCTGCGGGACCCGGCCCAGGCCGTGACCTCCGCCAGCGCGCGCATCCCGTACGAAATTTCGCCGTTGCTGGACGACCTGCATTGGGGCTTGGGCGTGTCGGTGGCCCTCGTGGCAATCATGGCGGGGCTGTCCGCTTTCACCCGTTGGGGCTTTGAAACCCGGCTGGCCGGGGCCAACCGGCACGCGGCGCATTACGCCGGCATCCCGGTGCGGCGGCGGCTCATGCAGGTGCTGCTGCTGTCGGGCGGGCTGGCCGGGGTGGCGGGGATGCTGGAAGTCGTCGGCACCGTGCACCGCCTGCAAGGGGGCATTTCCAACAACTACGGCTACCTCGGCGTCATGGTCGCCGTGCTGGCCGGCGGCGTGCCCTGGGCGGTGCTGCCGGCGGCGCTGCTGATGGCGGTGATCCTGAACGCGGGCACGGTGCTGCAAGCCTACGGCGTGTCCAACTACGAGGTGCTGGCCTTGACCGGCCTCGTGCTGCTGTTCACCGCCGTGGGGGAGCGCCTTGCCTACTACCGGCCGGCCCGCCGCCCGGTGCGCGCGGCATGATCAACCTGCTGACCGGCGTGCTGTCCACCGCGCTGCTGGCGGGCGGGGTGCTGGCGCTGGGCGCGCTCGGGGAAGTGCTGGCGGAGCGGGTGGGCGTGTTCAACCTGGGGCTGGAGGGCTTGTTCGCGCTGGGCGGCATCACCGCGATCATAGCCGTGGCGCGGGGCGCCAGCCCGGCCGTGGGGCTGCTCGCGGCCGTCCTGGTGGGGGCCGCGTTCGGCGCCGTGTTCGCCGGCGCGGTGGTGGGGCTGCGGGCAAACCAGACCTTGTGCGGGCTGGCGCTGACCATCGCCGGGTCGGGCCTGGCCTCGGCGGTGGGCCGCCCGTATTCCGGCCAGCCGGCGCGGGCGGTGTTCGAGGGGGTGGCGATCCCGGGCCTGTCGGACCTGCCTGTGCTGGGCCGGGCGGTGTTCTCGCAGAACCCGCTGATCTACGTCATCTGGATCGCGCTGCCGCTGTTCCTGCATTGGCTGCTGTATCGCACCCGGCACGGCATGAACCTGCGCGCGGTCGGCGAGAACCCGGCGGCGGCGGACGCGGCGGGCGTGAGGGTCGGGCTGCTGCGCTTCGGCTACGTGGTCGCGGGCGCCGGGCTGGCCGGGGCGGCGGGCGGCACCCTGACGCTGGCCTTTGTGCCGTCATGGTCGGACGGCATCACTGGCGGGCGCGGCTGGATCGCGGTGGCGCTGGTGATCTTCGCCGGGTTCCGTCCGTTGAACGCGGTGCTGGGCGCGTTCCTGTTCGGGCTGATCACGGCGCTGGGCTTCGTGGGCCAGGCGCGCAACTGGCCGGTGCCGCCGGCCTTTCTGTCCATGCTGCCGTATCTCGGCACCATTGCCTGCATGATCATCCCGGCTTTGTTTGCCCGCCGCACGCGGCGCCGGCTGCTGGCGCCCGCGGCGCTGGGCATCCCTTATTTCCGTGACGAGCGTTAGGAAGGTTGCCGTGGACAGCATTCCCGTCGTCGACGTCTCCGGCCTGCGCGCGAACGGGCGGGGGCCGCGCCGAACCGTCGCGGCGGCGCTGGGCCGGGCGTGCCGCGAGGTCGGGTTTTTCTACGTCACCGGCCACCGCATCCCGGACACCCTGCGGCGGGACGTGTTCGACGCCGCGCGCCGCTTGTTCGCGCTGCCGGACGCAGAAAAGCAGCGGGTCTCGGTCAAGCTGTCGCCGCACAACCGCGGCTATGTCGGCTTCGGCACCGAGCGACTGGACGAGGCGGCGGCAGCGGACCAGAAGGAAGCGTTCAACGTCGGCCTGGACCTGTCGCCGGACGATCCGGAGGTGCTGGCGGGCAAGCCCTTCCGCGGGCCGAATCTGTGGCCGCCGGTGCCGGGCCTGCGGGACACGCTGCTGGCCTACTACGCGGCGTGCGCGCAGTTGCAGGACAGCATCCATCGCGGCTTCTCGCTCGACCTGGGGCTGGAGGAGGATTTCTTCACCGGCAAGCTCGCGCGCTCCACCTCCACCCTGCGGCTCCTGCACTATCCCGCGGGACCAGAGAGCGGCGCGGGCGAACTGGGTGCGGGGGAGCATACCGACTACAGCAACCTGACGATCCTGGCGACAGACCGCGTTGCGGGCCTGCAGGTGCGTCGGCGCGACGGGGTTTGGCTGGACGCGCCGCACATCGAGGGGGCGTTCGTGTGCAACATCGCCGACTGCCTGATGCGCTGGACCAACAACGTGTACCTGTCCACCCCGCATCGCGTGCTGCGCCCGGCGGCGGAACGCTATTCCGTCGCGTTCTTCGGCGGCGCCCACCCGGATGCCTTGGTGGAAGCGCTGCCCACCTGCCTCGCGCCTGGGGCCACGCCGCATTACGCGCCGATCACGGCGGGCGGCTACCTGACACAGCGGCTGACCGCCACGTATGACCACCTGAAAGCGTCCGCATGAGCCACACGCTTGATGCCCTGAACACCGCTTCGGCCGCGGACTTCACCGCCGTTCTCGGCGCGGTGTTCGAGGATGCGCCCTGGGTCGCCGAGGGGGCTGCCGCCGCCCGGCCCTTCGCCACCGTGGCCGCGCTGCATGAGGCGATGCTCGCGGTTGTGCGCGCCGCCCCGTCCGAGCGCGTCACGTCCTTCCTGCGCGGCCATCCGGAACTCGGGGGCGCCGCGGCAGCGGCCGGCACCATCGGCGCGGCCTCCATGGCGGAGCAGTCGGCGCTGGGCCTGCAACGCCCGGAGGACGATGCCGCTGCCTTGTCCGCGCTGAACCTTGCCTATTCCGACCGCTTCGGCTTCCCGTTCATCCTGTGCGTGCGCCGCCACACCCGGGCCTCGATCCTGGCCGAGTGCAAGCGCCGGCTGGACAACGATCCCACCGCCGAGTGGGACGCGGCGCTGCGGGAGATCGGTTTCATCACCCGGCTGCGCCTCGCGGACCAAGTTGCCGGCCCGGGGATGCCGGTGGTGCATGGGACCCTGACCACGCACGTCCTCGACACGGCGGCTGGCCGGCCAGCGGAGGGCGTTCCCATGGAACTGCTGGAAGTGGGGAGCGGACGCGCCGTGCTCCTGGCCAGCAGCGTCACGAACGCGGACGGGCGAACGCCGTCGCCGCTGCTGTCCGGCGCGCCGCTGCGCATCGGGGTGTATGAGCTGCGTTTCCTTGTCGGCGCGTATTTCGCCGGGCAGGCGGCGGGGCGGCCGCCGTTTCTTGATGCCATCCCCATCCGGTTCGGCATTTCCGAGCCGGAAGCGCACTACCACATCCCGTTGCTCGTCAGCCCCGGCGCTTACTCGACCTACCGCGGAAGCTGACGGCCCAAACGGGGTGTCAGCGGCCGACGGTGCACTCGATTTGGCCGTGCGGTTCGTCCGTCGGGGTGAACACCATGTTGTCCGACGACAGCCCGAACGGCTCCAGCTTCACCGGCAAATAGTGCTTGTTGGGGCAGGCCATGCTGACCGTGCCCAGCTCCGGCACCGCGGCGAGCGCCGCCTCGCCCATCCGGTAGAGGCTGTCCTGCACGCCGCGGCTGTAGGTGGTGGCGAACACCTCCAGCATCGTGGACAGGACACGCGCGTTCGCGTCGCCGTAGTCCGCGGGCGGGCGCAGCCAGGTCCAGCGCGCATCCATCGCCGTTGCGGCGATGCGGTCCTGCGTGGGGGGCAGGGTGGTGTACTCGTCCATCACGTAATCGACCCAGCCGGACTCGGTCGTCTTCATGAAGGTGTAGCCCGCGATCCCGGACACAACCGTCGTTTCTCCCCGCGTGGCGGACACCTCCGCCGTGGGCTGGCCGTTGGCGTCCAGCACGAAGCTGTGGGGGTGCGGCGTCCCGCCGAAGCCTGCCCGTGTCCACCGGGTTTCACGCAGGGACACGCGCACCCGCTCGACCTGGGGATAGCGTTCGAGGAAGCGCGCGGCCAGCGCTCCCCCGTAATGCTCCGTGCCGGCGGTCATGTTCTCCCGCGCGACGATGTAGGCGATGTTCTTGATCGTGTCGGTCGCGACCACGGTGCGGTTGTCGCCTTCGGTGTAGGAGGCAGCGAAATCGCCATCCAGCATGGTCTGGATCGTAAGCTCGCGCACCTCGTGGCGAGTGCCGCGGTGCACGCGCATCACCCGCACGCGGCCCTTGCCGTAGGTGTTCTGGATCAGCGGCATGGGCGCCCCTCCTCAGGCATGATCGGCCACCACCAGCGGGGCCTCGTGGGCGGCCGCGGTGATCTGGTCCGGGTTGAAGAATGCGTTCAGCGCCACCGCCGTCACGGACGCGATCAGGATGCCGCTGTCCAGCACCGTCTTGAGCATTTCCGGCGCCGCGTGGAACAGCGTGGGCGCGACCAGCGGGATCATGCCGAAGCCGATGGAGATCGCCACCACGAACACGTTGCCCCGGCGCCCCTCGTAATCCACGGAAGCGAGGATGCGGATGCCGGTTGCCGCCACCATCCCGAACATGACCACCCCCGCGCCCCCCAGCACGCATTGCGGCACGGAGGCCGCGATAAAGGCGATCTTGGGCATCAGCCCGAGCAGCAGCATGATGCCGCCCCCGGCCACGCACACCATGGGGCTTGTCACCCCGGTCACGCCCACCAGCCCCACGTTCTGCGAAAAGGAGGTGTAAGGGAACGTGTTGAAGATGCCGCCGATCAGCGTGCCGACCCCGTCGGCGCGCAGCCCGCGGGCCAGGTCGCCCTCCGACACCGGCCGGCCGACCATGGTGCCGAGGGCCAGGAACATGCCCGTGCTCTCGATCATCACGACCACCATCACCAGGCACATCGACAGGCACGCCACCAGGTCAAAGCGCGGCAGGCCGAACTGCAAAGGCCACACCACGGCGAGCCAGGGCTGCATGTCCAGGCCGTCGAGGTTGCCCCAGCCGAGCGCCAGGGTGAGCAGGTAGCCCACCACGATGCCGATCAGCACCGCGGTGTTGCGCAGAAAACCGGCACTGAAGCGCAGCAGCAGCAGGATGACGAGCAGCACAAGGGCTGCCACGCCGAGGTAGCCCGGCGCCCCGAAGTCCGGAGCCGCCGGGCGCCCGCCGCCGATCCAATTGATGCCGATGCGCATCAGCGTGATGCCGATCACGGTGATGATCGACCCCGTGACCACGGAGGGGAAAAAGCGCAGCAAGCGGCTGATGAACGGGGCGACCAAGATTCCGAACACCCCGGCGGCGATCACCGAGCCGAAGATCGCCTGCAAGCCCAAAGCCGGGTTGTTGGCCATCGCCAGCATCGGCGACAAGGACGCGAAGGTGACGCCCATCATCACCGGGAAGCGGATGCCGACCGGTCCGACCCCGTACGCCTGGATGAATGTCGCGACGCCGCAGGCAAATAGGTCCGCGTTGATCAGCAGCGCCACCTGGTCCCGCGGTAGCTTCAGCGCCGCGCCCAGGATCAAGGGAACCGCGACGGCGCCTGCGTACATCACCAGCACGTGCTGAATGGCCAGGATAACGAGGCGGACGGGCGGGGGCGTGGCGGTTGATTGGACCGGCTGTGTCACATTGTTGTCCTCGCTGGGGCCGGGTCCGCGTGGCAAATATCGTGCCATCGATCGCGGGTTTGTCGCGTCGTCGTGCTCCGGGAGGGAACGCCGGTTTTCATGGACATGACCCAGCCCGCGAGGCGGTGATGAAGCGCCGGCGTGCGCGCGAGGCCCCTAGGTCGCCCCGTGCGTCCGCCAATAACCGGCGCCGACCCGGCCGGGTTTCAACGACGGCCTGCGGCCTGACAGGTGGGCATTGTTGTCGGCCAGCGATGCGACGGAGCCGGTCGCGGGGTTGGGCAAGGGATCGGCTTGGGAAGCGCCATCCACGTCCTTGATGGTCAGGGTGGAAGCCATGATCCGGCAGTCGTCGCCGTCCGACTCATCAGTATGCCGTCCCACTCAGATGCACGGGTTTTCCAAGTGCGCTCACATCCGTGGCTGACCGTTGCGCAAACCGCAATCAGCGCGGCGCACGTTATTTGCTCATTTTATAATCATCTGCCATTTCTGGTAGCTTATTCTAGTTCGTGCAAGAATTTTTGCATAGCAATCGGGCTTGTTTATCCGTCAGGCACAAGGAAAACTGTCACCGTTGTGTGAGCAATCACCCCTCTGAATAGCTCGCCTGCACGTCCCAACCCACGACGAAGAGGCTTGAATGGCTCAACTCCGCGGCTTCGTGACCTATGCCGCCATTGCCGTGGGGGTCGCAGCGTGCGGTACCTTCCCGAATTGGGCTTTGGCCCAGACCCAATCTCCGGCTCCGACCGCGTCCCAGCCGCTTCCTGCAGTCAACCCGCAACCGCCGGCGCAGGCCCGGTGGTTCACGTTCCAGGATAACAGCATCGGCTACCGCTTCAGCACGGAGTTCAAGGAGCCAGCGATCCGGGACGCGTCCAATCCCAACGGCACCCCGATCAGCAAAAGCATCGTCACGCTGACCCATGCGGACGCCTGGAAATACGGCAGCAACTTCCTCAACCTGGACATCCTGAAATCCGACGGCTCCGATCCCGCCAATAAGACGAGCACGGGCGCAGTTGAACTATACTTCATCTACCGCGGCCAGCTCAGCCCGGACGAGATCTTCAAAACCAAGCGGTTCCCGATCGGCCCCATACGCGACATCACGTTTGAAGCGGGCTTCGACCGAAACACCAAAAACACGCAATTTGCGTCGCAGAAGTGGCTGGCCGTAGCCGGCCCGAACATCCACTTCAACGTGCCGGGTTTCCTGAATGTCGGGCTGCACTATGCCCAGGAATGGAACCACAACGGCATCGTCGGGCGCTACATCCAGTTCGACCCGACCTTTGAGATCGAGGCAGTCTATTCGTTCCCGCTGGACATCACCGGGCTGCCCCTGCGGCTGGAAGGCTTCGCCAATCTGATCACGCCCAAGGGGCGGGACGCCTTTGGCAATCAGACCGAGTTGGAAATCTTTTCACAAACCCGGCTGACCCTGGACCTGGGGCAGGTCGTGTTCCAGAAACCCAGGTTCCTGGATTTCAGCCTGGGCTACCAGTATTGGTTCAACAAGTTCGGCAACGACCACAACAGGACCAAAGGCTCGATCGAGAACGCGCCATTCTTCGCGACGCGGGTGCATTTCTAGGCGGGGCTGCACGGCGGCGGGCGTCCCGGCCCGAGCCGCTGCAACCTTGTCCTGCGTCGTCGCGTTCTCTTGACATCAACCGAGGTTTGCCATGCGCGCAATACGTTTGGCCACGCTGATCCTGGGCGTCGCTTGCACCCTGGCCGCTTGCGGGCCGTCGCCGGCAAGAAGCCGCCGAGATACCCAGCCGGACACGGACCCGTTGGAAGCCAACCGACCCGCTGCCCGCTCGTCCCAGCGCCCGGTCGCTCCCATCTTAACCCAATAAGGCAGCTTTGCCGTCACCAAGCAGCTACGGCGGGCGCGGGCGCAGCGGATGATTGCCTGCCTTACGTTTGACCCTGAGTGGCCTCCCGCCGATTGCGTAGCCTCGCCGCCGGCATCGCACTGCGCAGAGCGAGCTTGTCCCTGTAGGGAGGGTGTTGAACAGCCCGCCCGCTACCGTGCCGGCGCGGTTGCTGCGCAGCCTGCAGGCCAAGTCAGGCCATGACATCGACCAGCCTTAGCACCGAAAGGTCCAAAGGCGCACCCATCCCTTCGGGCATCACGAGCAATCATCTCCAAGCCCATCGACAAGCGCGCGAACTCCTCGCCGCAGGACAGCACGCGGCCTCGTAGGGCACCGCGCTTGGGGGTCAGGTACTCGGCAAGAGTATCCCTGGGATGCTACTCCGCCGCGGTTTGACGTTGCGTCCGCTTGGCCAAAAGCTGCCGGGTGAGCGGCAGCAGGGTGCGGCCATACTCCAGCGCGTCTTCCAGCGGGTCGAAGCCGCGGATCAGGAACGTGGTTACGCCCAGCGCGTGGTAGTCGAGCAGCGCCTCCGCCACCTGCCGCGGCGTGCCGACCAGGGCCGTGGTGTTGCCGCGCGCCCCGGTGGCGCGGGCGATGGCGGTGTAGAGCCGCCCTTCCGGCCGGTCGCCCAGCGCCGCCGCCGCCAAGAGCCGTTGCGACCCGGCGTTGGCCGGGGTGCCCTGGCCCGGACCCAGCGCGGCTTCGCCCCGCACGCGCACCGTGCGGGCCAAGATGTCTTCAGCCCGCGCCCAGGCCTCGTCCTCCGTGGCACCCAGGATGGGGCGAAACGACAGGCTGAAGCGGACTTGGCGGCCGTGCTGGGCCGCTTCCGCACGCACCCGGCCGGTAATCTCAGCCACCTGCGCCCGGGTTTCGCCCCACAGCGCATACACGTCGGCGTGCCTGCCCGCGACGCGGATGGCGGCGTCCGACGCGCCGCCGAAATAGATCGGGATGCGCGGGCGCTGCACCGTTTGCACGGCGGGCGACGCGCCCTGGATACGGTAGTAGGCGCCCTCGTGGTCCACCAGCGCGTCCGCGGTCCAAACCCGTTTCAGCACCTCCACGTACTCGTCCGTCCGGGTGTAGCGCTCGTCCTTGCCCAGCCAATCGCCGTCGCGCGCCTGGTCCTGGTCGTCTCCGCCCGAAATGACGTGGATCGCCGCCCGCCCGCCGCTGAGCTGATCCAGCGTCGCAAACGCCCGCGCCGCCGTGGTCGGCGCCTGGAACCCCGGGCGGTGCGCGACCAGGAAGCCGACCTGCTTCGTATGCGCGCTCGCGTGCGCCGCAAGCTGCAGGCCGTCCGGGCCGTTGCTGAACCAGCCGATCAGCACCCGGTCGAACCCGCCACCCTCCGCCGCGTGCGCTTCGTGCGCCTGCGCGGAAGCCACGAGGTAGCCGGGGTCGATGGCCGGGCCGCGCGGCGGGTGAACCTCCGACTGCTCGCGCGGCTGGATCATGCCGATGAACTCAAGGCTCATGCTGGGTCTCCTATTGGCCGAGCGCCGCGCGCTCGGCGGCGGCGAATGCCGCGCGCCCGGCGGCGGCAAAGGCGGCATCGGGCTGGGGCGTGTGGACGCGGGCGCACAAAACGTCCCGCAAGTGCCGCTCCAACGGGTTGGCGCGGGACAGGCCGTGGTTGCCGGCGAGCTGCACCGCCGCCTGCACCGCCTCAATGGCATTTTCGGCTGCAATCGTCTTGATCAGGCCGCTTTCGGACGGGGACGGCGGGCGGTTCGCGTCGGCCTCGGCGGCGGCGCTGGCGATCAAGCGGCGGTTGGCCAGCAGCCGCGCCTCGATGCGGCCCACCGCTTCCTGCATGCGTGGCAGAGTCGCGAGCGGCGCGCCGAGGTTCGCGGGTGCGCGGCCGCGCAGGAACGAGACGACCCAGTCCCGCGCGGCCTCCGCCACCCCGGTGTAGAGCGCGGCGATCAGCAGCGTGTTCCAGGCGACGCCCGCCGGGTCCGGCCGCGCCCAATCCGCAGGGTGGCGCAGGTCCAGCGCGTGGTCGTGCGGCACGGGCACGTCTGCGAACACCACGTCATGGCTGCCGGAGCCGCGCAGGCCGAACTGGTCCCAGGTATCCTCGACGGTGATGCCGGGGCTTTGGGCGGGCACCAGGAACAGGCCGGCGCGCGGCGGGTCCTCCTGCCTTCGGGCGAACACCAGCATCCAAGCCAGGCCGGGCGCGCCGGTGCTGTAGATCTTGCGGCCCGACAAGCGCCAGCCTTCCGCCGTGCGCCGCGCCACGGTTTCCGGCAGGCCGCCGCGGGCCGGGGTGCCGAGCGCCGGCTCCACCCGCAGCGCGTTGATCAGCGCGCCGGAACGCACCGCGCCGCATCCGATGGCCGCGCGCAGATGCTCCGGCCAGTCCGAGCAGGCGGCGGCGCGAAGGTGGATGAGTTGCATGGCCAGAATCAGCGCCGTTGACGCGCAGCCCCGGCCCGCCTGCCGCACCGCTTCCGCGGATTGCGCGAGGCCGGTGCCCGCCCCGCCGTCCTCCGGCCGGGCCGTCAGCGCCAGCAGGCCGGCTTTGTGCAGGGCGCCGAGGCTGTCCCACGGAAAGGCGCCGTCGCGGTCAACCCGCGCCGCGTGCGCCGCCAGGACGGAGACGACCGCATCGCCGGGGAAAAACAACGGAGCCGGGCCGTCCATGGAGCCTCCTGAATAAGCGAGCGACCCCGCGGCGGCGGGAGGCTGCGTTCTCCACAGGACATGGCCCCATATTGCCCGTTCTCTCAAGAGCAGCGTCCGGCAAAGATCGACGTGCTTGCAGCATGCCTGTTCCGTTGCGGCGGCTCCGGCAGGATATTCTTTCCCTGCGGCAGCGCCGGAGCGTATGCGGGCCTCTAAGCCGCCGCCCCGTCCTGCTCCATCGAGGCCCGGCCCGAACCCGGCGCGTTCCGGTCCAGCAGGTGCTGCAGCCTCCATGTTGCGCGGATGCTTTGCATGCCCTGCGGCGAGAACGTCCTTTCATTGAACACCGCGGGCGCCAGCAGCGGGTTGGTCAGCGCGTGGGAGAACGCATCCGCCGCGACCATGCGGCCGATCAAGCCCGGCACGCCCGCCCGCGGCGGCGCGTCCTCGGCGAGCAGGCCGACGAAGAACTCGATACGGTCCACGTCGCCATAGACGCGGCGCAGGCCGTCCACCACGCGCGGGTCGCCGCTGATCTGCTCGAACCGGGTGACGCGGGGATAGCCCATCGCCGCCCGGTAATCGTTGTAGCCGGCAAGCTGATTGTCCCGCCCCTGCTGGATGCTGGCCTGCTCCGCCGGAAGGAGGAAATCGGCCGTGTTGAACAGCCCGATCCGCCAGGCTTTCGTGCGGCTGGCCTCGTCGAAGGCGGCGCCCAGGCCCCCTTGCAGCAGCAGCCGGTTGTCGAGCCGCATGTCCGCGATCGGCTGGACACGCCCGGCCCACGACACCCGTTCCGGCACCAGGCTGTGCCAGCGGTAAAGCAGGTTGAATTCGACGGGAATCCAGTTCTGCCGGTTCCAGCACGCCTTGTAGCAGACCGTGGGATCGGCCAGCAGGTTGAACCAGTACGGCGAGATGTGGTTGACGTACTCCTCGACCACGATCCTGATGAGCTGGGCGATGTTGATGTTGCGCGCCGTTTCAAACACGCGCGCGTCGTCCCAATCAGGCCAGGCCCGTTCCAGCACGGCGCACAGCCGGTTGTGCTCCCGCAGGAACAACGTGTTGAGCGCCGCGGTGAACGGGGTGGTGTTGGCGCGGTTGCCGCCAAAGGCGAACAGCCCGGCCCTCCGCTCCGCCGGCATGCCGTCCGGCAGGCGGAGCGGCATTGGCACGGCCGCGAACTCCGGGATGCGTCGTCCCTCCGCGTCGTAGAGCCGGGGCGCCCATTCCTCGCCGCCGACCATCTCGGACTTCAGCCGGCCCTTCTGCCCCGGCTGCTCGGAGCGGCGGCGCAGGGCCTCCGTCACCTCCAGGCGCAGCCCGTAAAGCTGCCCGAGGTCGATCTGGTGGTTGGTCGTGGTGCGGCGGCGGTCGGCGTCATCGGTCATCATGAAGCCGTCGGTGAACCACTGCGCGAAGCACGGGAACAGCAGGGTGGACCGCGGCGATTGGCGCGGACCGTCCGCGCCGGGCCGGAACAGCGCCGCCACGTCGTCGAGGGGCGGCAGGTCCGCCCCGGCGCGCGGCGGCAGGTAGCGGCTGAAGTAGCTGTGGTCGGTGAGCGACGGCCACGAGGTGTAGGGCGCTCCCGTGCTCAGCGCGAGCGGCCGGGTCGGCACCTTCAGCACCGCGTTGTTCACGATCACCCGATTGCACAGCCGCGCGAGCGCCGGGCTGCGGTTCACGAACTGCCAGACCGGGCGCAGGCCGGTCAGCAGGGCAACCTCGATCCGGTTGCGCAGCCCGTCCCGGCTGGTGTCGCGCGCCCGGAGCGGCCCCGGCTGGACCGCGGGCGCGGCCTTGCCCGGCACGGCACCAAAATCTCCTAATGCTTCGCCCATTGGCGCCTCTCCCATGACTGTGCACAGTATGCGGTGGCGTACCCCGGCATTCTGTGACCTGCGTCACAGCCTTGCCGGCGTTGGGGCGCGATGTTCACCCGTTTTGAACAAAGGGCCACCCATGCCGCTCTGCGCCCGTTCCGCCAGCATCCGCCGCGCCCATGGATGAGCTTGCCCCCTTGCTGGAGGCGCTCGGCCTGCAGCGCTACGGGCCGGCTTTTGCCGCGAACGACGTGGACCTCGCGGCGCTGCGCCTGCTGTCGGAGGCCGATCTCAAGGAGGTCGGCCTGTCGCTCGGCCACCGGCGCAAGCTGATGGCGGCTTTGGCCGACACCGCGCCGGGCAGTCCGCCGCCCTCCGCCCCGGAGCCGCCGACGGAGCGGCGGCAGTTGACCGTGATGTTCTGCGACCTCGTCGGCTCCACCGCGCTCACGGCGGCGCTGGACCCGGAGCGGATGGAACGGCTGCTCCGCGACTACCAGGACGTGTGCGCCGGCGAGATTGCCCGCTTCGACGGCTTTGTCGAGCACTTCTTCGGCGACGGCGTGCTAGCCTATTTCGGTTACCCGCGGGCCAGCGAGGACGCGGCGGAGCGGGCGGCGTGGGCCGGGCTTGGCGTGGCAGAGGCCGTACGGCGGATGCCGACGCCGCTCGGCACGCCGCTTTCCGTGCGGATCGGCATTGCCAGCGGCCTTGTGGTCACGCGCGGCCGGGTGCTGCGGGGCGGGGTGAACGAGCATCCCGTGGTCGGGCAAACCGTCCAGCTTGCGGCGCGGCTGCAGGCCTGCGCGTCGCCGGGCACGGTGATCGTGTCGTCCGGCACGCACCGGTTGATTGCCGGGCTGTTCGAGTTCGAGGCGCTCGGCGCGTGCAGGCTGAAGGGCCTGCCGGGAGCCGAGCAGGTTTGGCGCGTCACGGCGAAGCGGGCGGCCGCGACGCGGTTCGAGGCGACCCACCCGGCGGGCGTGGCGCCGTTGGTGGGCCGCGATCAGGAACTGGCGCTGCTGCTTGGCCGGTGGGAACTGGCGCGGGCGGGTGACGGCCAGGTGGTGGTGCTGTCCGGCGAGGCCGGCATCGGCAAGTCGCGGATCAGCCAGGCTCTGTGCGAGCAGGTGGTGGCCGGACGCCACTGCGCCGTGCGCTACCAATGCCTGCCGTTCCACGGCAACAGCGCGCTGCGGCCGGCGGTCGCCCACCTTGAGCGCGCTTGCGCCATCGGTCCGGACGACCCGGCCGATGCACGGTGGGACAAGCTGGAACGCTGGGCCGCGGGCAGGGCGGAAACCGTGCGCGCGGGCCTGCCGCTGCTGGCGGCGCTGCTGGAGCTTCCCGCCCGAAGCGTCCCGGCGCCCGCCCCGTCGCCGGAGCAGCAGAAGGAGCGGCTGCTCGGGCTGCTGGCCGAGCTGCTGACCGGCGGGGGCGAGCCGATCCTGTTCCTGGTCGAGGATGCCCACTGGATCGACCCGACCACCTTGGAATTGCTGGAACTTTGCATCGAGCGCGTGCCGGCGTCCCGCTGCCTTCTGCTGCTGACCTGCCGGCCCGACTTCCAGCACGGCTGGGAAGGGCGCGCCGGGGTGACGACCTTGGCGCTGAACCGGATCGGCCGCCGGCAATCGGCGGCATTGGTCGAAAGCGTGGCGGGCGGGGCGCTGCTGCCGGAGGAGGTGCTTGAGCAGATCATCGGCAAGACCGACGGGGTGCCGCTGTTCGTCGAGGAGCTGACCAAGGCCGTGCTGGAATCGGGGCTGCTGCGCCGGACGGAGGACGGCTACGCCCTGGCCGGGCCGCTGCCGCCGCTGGCGATCCCGACGACGCTGCAGGACAGCTTGCTCGCCCGGCTCGACCACCTGGGCGCTGCCAAGGAGCTGGCGCAGATCGGCTCGGTAATCGGGCGGGAGTTTTCGCGCGCGGCCGTGGCGGCGCTGTGGCAAAAGGCCGCCGACGCGCTCGACAGGGCGCTGCAGCAGCTCGTGGATGCCGGGCTGGTGCACCAGCATCAGCGCCCGGCGGGCACGGCCTACACCTTCAAGCACGCCCTGGTGCAGGAGGCGGCTTACGGCACGCTGCTGCTGAGCCGGCGCCAGCACCTGCACGCGCGCTGCGCCGAGGCACTGCAGGCCATCGCGCCCGAGTTGGCCGAGCGCGAGCCGGAAGTGCTGGCGCGCCATTACACGGAAGCGGGGTTCGCCGAGCGGGCGGTCGAGCTGTGGCTCGCCGCGGGCTGGCGCGCGGTTGAGCAGTCGGCGAACCTGGAAGCGATCGGGCATCTGCGCAAGGGCCTCGCCGTGCTGGCCGCGCTGCCGGACGGGGAGGCCCGCGCCCGGCAGGAGCTGCTGCTGCAGATCGGCCTCGGCATCCCGCTGATGGCCTGCCGGGGCTACGCCGCGCCCGAAACCGGAGAAGCATTCCAGCGCGCGAGCGACCTCGCGGAGCAGTTGAGCGACAACCTGCAGCGGGCGCGCGCCTTTTACGGGCTGTGGGCGCATTACTGCTCGCTGGGCGAGAACCGAGTGGCGGAGGCGCTGGCGGCGCGTCTGCTCCGCCTTGCGAAGGAGGCGGGGGACCGCGAGGTGGCCGCCGTCGCCCGCCGCACCCTGGGCACGTCGCGCTACCTGCTGGGCGACCATGCCGGAGGGCGGGTCGAGATCGAGGCCAGCCTTCGCCTGCATGGCGCCGCCGTCCATCGTCCGCTGATGCATCGGTTCGGGCAAGACCAACGCGCGGCCGGTCTTGCGACGCTGGTGACGATCCAATGGGTCGAAGGGCATCCCGACAAGGCCGCGCAAACCAGCCTGGCCGCGATGGAGGCCGCCCGCGCGAGCGGGCACGCCAACTCGCTGGGCTTTGCCCTCGCCTACGGTGCCTGCCCGGTCGCCATTCTCCGGGGCGAATGGGATTTGGCGGAACAGTTGGTGGAAACGCTGCTCGGCCACGCCCGGGACCACCGGCTCGGCCTGTGGCACGCCCATGCCCTCGCTTACCGCGGCGAGGTGCTGGCCGGGCGCGGCGCGTTCGCCGCCGCGGTCGCGGACTTCCGCACGGGCCTGCAGGAATTCCAGGCGGTGGGGTCCGGCGTGCGGCTGCCGGCGCACCAGGGCGCTTTTGCCGAAGCCCTGGGCCGGGCCGGCCAATGGGACGAGGCGCTTGCGACCGCCGAAGCGGCGGTTTGCCTGGCCGAGCGGCGGGAGGAGCGCTGGTGCCTGCCGGAACTGCTGCGGGTCAAGGGCGACATCCTGGCGGCGCGCGGCAGCGCCGGCCCGGCCGAAGCCGCGCTTCAGGAGGCCGTCGATGCGAGCCACCGCCAAGCCATGCCGGGATGGAAGCTGCGCGCCTGCCTCAGCCTCGGCAGGCTGTGGCGCGGCTCCGGGCGAGGCGCGGAGGCCGCCAGCCTGTTGGCCAAGGCCCTGGCGCCGTTCACCGAAGGGGAGGGAACGGCGGACGTTGTGGAGGCCCGGCGGCAGCTCGCAGACCTGGCGCGCCGCGCGCCGCCGAGTGGCGAGGCAACGGGCTATGAAGCTCAAGGCGCCGAAAGCGCCGCGAACCAGGCGGCGTAGGGTGTGCCCCGCGCCATGTGCCGGTTGTAGTCCGGTGCGCCGTCCATCCACCAGACCGGCCCGCGCTCGCCCAAGCCCCGCTTCGCCGCGTCGATGCGCGCCCGTGCCGACTCGATTGCCGCGGCGTCCGCGCGGCGCAGCGTCGCCCCTTTTGCCCGGCGGGCAGACATCAGTTCGCGGGTCAGTGCCACCCGCGCCGCGGGGTCGAGCGCCGGGTTCGTGCAGCGCCACAGCCGGCCGCGCACGACGAAGTAGCGGCCGTCCGGGGTCACGGGGTAGCGGGTCGGCCCGTGGTCCTGGTCGGGCGCCATGGCGTCACGTGGGAAGCAGAGGGGGCATCGAGTGATGGATATGACAAGGCTGGCGCAAGGGGAACAGGCTCCCAAGCCGATCAGTTGGGAGGCCGCCTTTCAATACGAGCTTGGCGCGCTCGGCCCGGCGGCGCGGCCCGGCCGGCTGCATGCCCTTTGCTTGTCCGGCGGCGGAGTGCGCAGCGCGGCCTACTGCCTCGGCGTGCTGCAAGCCTTGGCCCGCGCGGGGCGCCTCACCGGGTTCCATTACCTGTCCACCGTGTCCGGCGGCGGCTACATCGGCGCCTGGCTGCAAACGATGATCCGGCAGCACGGCGCCGCGAGGGCGCAGAACCGGCTGGCGCAGCGCGACCCGGCCGCGCCCGGGCAGGACCCGCCGGAAGTGCAGCGGCTGCGCCGCTACACAAACTGGCTGACGCCCAATGGCGGGCTGATGTCGCTCGACGGCTGGGCCGGGCTTGCGATGTACCTGCGCAACGTCCTGCTGAACTGGCTGGTGTTCGGGCCGCTGTTCCTGCTGGCCGCGCTGCTTGCTGTGGCGGCCCGTACCGGGTTCTTCGTCCTGCAAGGCGTTCCAGAAAGGTCGCAGCGGGCCTTGGCGCCCATCCATCTGCAGCCCTCCGTGGCCATTGCGTCGCTGTTCCTGCTGGCGGGGTTGGTGGGGTTGGCGTGGGGCACCGTGGCGTCCTGCAAGGGTTTGCCGAGCCGCCGCCCGCGCCGGGCCGGGGTGCCGGATTATTGGGCGCCCCGGGCCGTCCTGCGCCGCATCGTCGTGCCCTCGCTGGTTTGGGCGTTCTGCATTCCTCTCGCGATGGCGCCGGTTTGGGGCTGGGTGCTGCAGGGGCCGGCTTGGGCGCGCTGGGCGCTGCCGCTGCTGTTTGCCGGGGGCAGCATTGCCGGATACCTCGTCGCGGCCTTCACGCGGACCGCCGGGACGCCGTCCTATTGGAACAACCTCCTTCCATGGTGCCTGGCCAGCCTTGCCGGGGCGGGCATGCTCCATGCCGGGCTGCTGATCGCGCGGGCGCTTCCGGATGACCGGGCCGGGGAGACCATGGTGATCGCGGGGCCGGCCTGGCTGCTGCTGTCCTACGCCGTGCTGTCCGCGGTACATGCCGGGCTGCGCGGCGCTCCCGGCACGCCCTGGAGCCGTCATGCCGCCGACGCGTTCTCCGACCTGGATGTGGAGTGGATGGCGCGCATCACCGCCATGCGGCTGCGCATCGGGCTGGCGTGGGGCGCCGTTGCGTTCTGCGCGCTGACGCTGGAGCGCCTGCTGATCGACCCGGCTTCCCGGATCGGGATGCTGCAGCCTGCGTGGCTCGCGGCGCTTGCCGCCGGGCCGGTGGCGGCCTGGCTGGGCAAGCAGGCATTCAGCCAGGTCAACGCGCTGCTGAGCGGCAGGCCCAAGCTGATCACCTGGGACCTGCTGCTGCGCGCGGCCTCCCTGGTGTTTGCGGCTGCGGTGCTCGCCGGGTCCGGCATGGTCGTGGCAGCGGTGCTGACGCGGCTGCAGGAGTGGATCGTCGCCGAGGGGTACCTCAACCCGCTGATCTGGATGGCGGGCGCCCAAGCCGCGCTCGGCTGCGCCATGCTGCTCGTCCTTTACTGCGCCGATAACTGGATCAGGACCAACCGCTTCTCGATGCACGGCGTGTACCGGGACCGGCTCGTGCGGGCCTTTGTCGGGCCGGCGCGGGCGGAGCCGTCCGACCCAGGGCCTGGCACCGCTTCGCGCCATGCCGACCCGTTCACCGGGTTCGATCCGGGCGACAACCCGCCGCTAAGCGCGCTGGCGCCGGATGGGGGACCTCGGTGCCTGTTCCCGGTGATCAACGTCACGCTGAACCTGAGCGCGTCGCGGCGGGCCGATTGGGCGGATCGCAAGGCCGCGCCGTTCACGCTGACGCCGCTGCATTGCGGGGCGGCCCACCTTGACCGCCGGTCCGGCCAATACGTAGCGACCGGCCGGTATGCCGGGTCAGGGGGCAACGGCATTTCCCTGGGCACGGCGATGGCGGTGTCCGGCGCCGCGGTCAGCCCGAACTGGGGCTATCACTCGTCGGGCCTGACGGCCTTTATCATGACGCTGTTCAACGTGCGCCTGGGCGCCTGGCTGCCCAACCCGGCACGCCCGCAGCGCGGGTCCGAACGGTCCGCGCCGGGATGGTGGATGCTGCTGGACGAGCTGCTGGCGCAGACGGACGACGACCGCGACTACGTTTACCTTTCGGACGGCGGGCACTTCGACAATCTGGGCCTGTACGAGATGCTGCGGCGGCGCTGCCGGCTGATCGTCGTGGTCGATGCGACGCGGGACCCGGACGGCGCGCAGGCGGACCTGGGCGCGGTGATCGGCAAGGCGCGGATCGACATGGGGGTGCAGGTCCGCATGGAATGCGCCAGCCCGGGTGCGGACGGCCTAAGCGTGGGCCTGATCCGCTACTCCGGCGGGGCGTGCGGCGTGCTGCTGGTGCTGAAGCCGGTGCTGACGGGAAACGAGCCGGCGGACGTGCGGGCCTACCACGCGCAGGACCGCAGCTTTCCCAACGAGGCAACCACCGAGCAGTGGTTCACCGAGGCCCAATTTGAAAGCCACCGCGCCCTCGGAGCGCATCAGGCGGGGCTGGCGCTTGACCGCCTGCAGCAACGCCTGGGGAGGCGGTCCTTGCTGGCGCTGCGCGCGGGGTGCTGAGGCATGCGGCTTCCCGGTTGCGACACACTCAAGGAATGGGCAAGCCAGCGGGATGATCCCGCTTCAACAAGGTCTGGCGCGGCGTTCGGCCCGGCCGCGCTGTAGGCGGCTAGGCCGTTTGCCGGCTTTGGTCATCCGCGGCGATACGTGCCCCGGGCCACATCGGGGATGTCGGCGCGGCTCAGGCCAAGATCGGCCAGGTCACGCTCGTTGCAGCGTTCCAGTTCCTGCGTGATGCGGAAGATCTGCTCGCGCTCCGCCTTTGCGCGCTGCCACTTGAGGACAAGCTGACGCTGCTTGAGCTTGAGCGCGGCGACGCCGCGGAAAGCCACTGTGCTCGGCAGCAAAGCTGAGAGGACGGCCATGGGAAAATCCTTTTGCAATATCCTGTCCCTTCAGCGCCAATTGGCTGAAGGACGACATGAAAAAAACAAATCCAAGTAATAACAAATCAGTAAATTAGAGTTGAATAATACCCTGACGATCATCGGAACCGGTCTGCCGCATGGTTCAGCCAGACATGTCCTGCCCGGTCGGGCGCAACCGGCGTGGATGCGGAGACCGGATCGGGCTGGCTGCACATGACGGCCTGCGGTTAGGATGAGGATGCGGTCGGCCTGCGGCGAGGGTTTGCGGCCAGCAGCTTCGGCAACCGTCGAAACCAAGCCCGCACGCTGCCAGCCAGCGCAGACGCGAGTTGTTGGTTGCCCTCATGCTGCTGCAGCATGGCCGTGCCGTAATGTTCAAATAGATTCATTGATCAAGTCCTTCCTAATCTGCGGCCAATATCGGCCGCGCTGGAGGACGTTTCCGTTACCGTTATTTAGGGGCACACGCAAAGTCGCGTGCAGCCAATACTTGCTCAGTGGGTTCCTGCACCCGTCGGCGGCGCCTTTGGGGCGCTCGTGCCGAGCCGCGTCATGAGGCGCCAAATCACCGAAAGGTCATGGAGCCATTCCTGCCGCCCCTGCACGATCAACTTCGCTTCGCGGGACAACTGACTATGATACAATTGCTTGTCCTTTCCACATCGGGCTTGGCCCGGCTTCGTCGGAAGGACGCTTCCACCTATTGTGCAGTGCAACATGCACCTGTTGCCGGGACGATGCAAGCCGCGCATCGGCTTGGTTTCACGGGATGGCCGCGAGCGTTGCAGTTCCGCAACACGGGCCGCAGCCGCACCTAAGAAGCAATCAACGGCAGGGCTGCGAGGCCGGCAAGCGTCAGCAACACCGCGACGATGCGGAGGCCGGCGCGAAGCCGGTCCAGCCCGGGATCAGCGCCTTGCGGCTGCAGGGGGAACGGCGGTGGCAACATATGCGATCTCCTTTGGCATTAACGGGCGACCAAGCTCCGTCCGTTGCATGGCTATGCATATGACCGCCCGGGTGCGGCTTGCAAGGCTATGCAAACCCGTCGCGATCAGATTTGCGGGAACATCGGCGCGGCCCTTGTGCCGCGCCGCTCGTCGGGGCCGCGCGTCACCGCCCGACCCGCGCCGTCGTGCGCCGGGCAACCAGGCGGGCCGGCACCTTCTCAAGCACGCCCCGGCGTGCCTCCTCGGCCGCATCGCCGTCGAGGATCAGCCTCAGGGTCCGGCGGATCATCTCCGGCACGTTCTGGTCAAAGCTCGACAGCTCATAGGGCGCCCAGGCATCCATCCCGATGTTGTCGTAGCCCAGAACCAGCACGTCCTCGGGCGACCGCACGCCGGCGCGGCGCAGGCCGTCCAAGAGGCCGAGGGCGGCCAGGTCGTTGGCGCAAGCCACGGCGTCTGGCCGTGGGTCGGCCTCCGTGACGCGGAGGGCGGCGGCCAGGCCGCTTTCATAGGAGTAGTCGCCGGACAGCAGGAGCGGCGCGCCCATGCGCAGCGTCCGCAGCCGGCGCGTGAACCCTGTTCGGCGGTCCTTGGTCGCCGGGCTGCCCGGCGGGCCGCTCAGGAAGGCGAAGCGACGGCCGCCTGTTTGATGGAGATGGTCGGCGGCCTCCGCGCCCGCGGCGAGGTTGTCGAGCGACACGGACGACACCCACTCGGCGCGGATGCGCCCGTTGAAGCAGACCACCGGGATGCGAAGCTCCGACAAGGCGCGGGCCGTGTCCGGCGACAGCACGGCGAGGGCGCTGACCAAGGCATCGACCCGGTAGCCCGCGATCCGGTCAAGCACCGCGTCCATCGCGTAATCGCTGGCCACCTGAATCAGCGCGACCTGCTGGCCCGCGTCCTGCAGCGCAGCCGTGAATTGTTCCAGCACCGAGGCGTAGAACGGGTTCGTCACAGCGCCCACCGCGACGGCCACCAAGCGCGAACGGTTGGACATCAGCGCCTGAGGCAGGAAGTTCGGCCGGTAGCCCAGCGACCGCGCCGCCGCCATCACCTTCTCGCGCGTGGCCTCGGACACGCTGGCGCCTTCGGTGAAGGTGCGCGACACCGCCGACTGCGACACCCCGGCCAGCCGGGCCACGTCGGTCGAGGACACGTAGCGTTTCTCACTCACCGGCCTTGGTTTCCATCGCGTTCTCCCGTCCCTGTGACTATCCGCCGCGCTGCATAGCCTTGCAAGCGCGGCCGTGGCGCTTTACGTGCGGGGCGAGGGGGCATGGCCAGCCCCATCCGTGCTGATCGGAGGTCAAGAATGAGCATTCTGTCGTCTTTGGGGATCACGTCGGGCAATAAGGTCCGCTACGCGCTCGTGGGACTGGGCGACATCACGCAGGAAGCGATGCTGCCCGGCATCAAGCACACCGGCAATTCCGAGGTGGTCGCCTTTGTGACGGGCGACGCCGAAAAGGCCCGCCTGGTCGGCGAGCAGTACGGCGTGACGATGAGCTACGGTTACGACCGCTTCGAGGAGATGCTCCGCTCGGGCACCGTGGACGCGATCTATCTGGCTACGCCGAACTGGCGCCATGCCGAGTTCGCCATTCCGGCCCTCAAGGCGGGCATCCACGTGTTGGTCGAAAAGCCGCTGGACGTGTCCACGGCCAAGGCCCGAGAAATCCTGGAGGCCGAGAAAGCGTCGTCGGCCAAGCTGATGGTGGCCTACCGGCTCCACTTCGAGCCTGCGACGCTGTCCACCATTGACACGGTGCGGAGCGGCGACATCGGCGATGTCACCCTGTTCAGCTCCACCTTTGCGCAGATGGTGGACCCGGAGAACCACCGGGCGCAGAACGGCGACCTAGCCGGTCCCGTGCTCGACATGGGGCCGTATCCCGTGAACGCCGCCCGCTACATCTTCGGCGCCGAGCCGGAAGAGGTGGTCTCGGCGGTCGGCACCCGACATCCGGAGGCCGGGCTGGGGGACTTCGACGACACGGTTGCCGTCACGCTGCGCTTTCCCGGCAACCGCCTCGCGCAGTTCACGGTGTCGTACTACGCCAACACCCTTGATGCCTTTTTCGCCGTGGGCACGAAGGGCAGCGTGTACGTGAACCCGGCCTACATGTATGGTAAGCCCCTGGAGCAGTCGGTCACGATCGGCGAGAAGAAAAGCCACAAGAGCTTCAAGAACACCGACCACTTCGGCGGCGAGATGAAGTATTTCTCCGACTGCATCCTGAACGACAGAGACCCGGAGCCGGACGGGGAGGAGGGATACGCCGACGTCCGCGTCCTGGAAGGCATCCTCCGCGCGCTGAAAAGCGGAAAGCCGGAAAAGCTGGAGCCGTTCACGCGGACCAAGCGTATCGACACCGCAGGCCAGGAGCAAACGCTGTCGGCGCAGAAGCCGCCCGAACTGGTGAACACGTCCAATCCGGGCAAGGGCAAGGAAAAGGCCCCGAAGAACTGAGCCGCGGCGCGCGGCGTCACGAGCCGCGGGCGCGAACCGGCGGCGGCGGGCCTGGGTCGCCATCGCCGGGCAGCCCGCCATCGGCGTCCAGCACTGGATAAGCGGCGGCCGCGACAAGGTGCGTGTTGATGCCCTTGAGGTCGCGCAGCACGTCCAGAAACAACGTGCCGCTCCCGGCGTCCGTTGCCGGGCCCCGGCGGAACGCCGCGAACTGGGTTGCCATCGCCTGCCGTTCCAATTCGCGGAACACTTCCTTCTCCGCCGCCAGCGCGCGGGCCGCTTCGCCGTCCTCCGTTATGAACACCGCGCCGGCGGTGCGGAGATTGGCCGACAGGCGGTCAAACACGCCCGACAGCTTGGCCCGGTCCTGCGGCCGGAATGCAAGGCCGCGCTTCAGCCGCCTGGCCGCCAATGCCATGACGTTGCGGTCCAGCACGTCGCCGGCCCGCTCGATGTTGGTCGTGAACGCCAAAAGCTGGGTCAGCCGGCGATGGTCGGCCTGCGACAGGTCCTCGGGATCAAGCCGGGTGACATAGGACTTGATGGCCGTATGAAGCCGGTCGAGCACGCCGTCGAGGCGCCGGGTTTCGGAAACCTGCTTGCGGTCGTCGCCGTCCAGCGCGTCCCATGCCCGGCGCAACATGGTGTCCAGCACGTCCGCCATGCGCAGCGCCTCCCGCGCCGCCCCGGCCAGGGCGACCGTCGGCGCTTCCCGCGCGGCCTCGGCGAGGTAAAGCGGCTGGGACGGGTCGGCGGCGCCGACCCGCTCCGGCAGCCAGCGCCGCAGCAGCCCGGCGAAGGGCCGCAGCACCGGCAGGAACAGCAGGGCCAGCACGAGGTTGAAGCCGGTGTGGAAGTTGGCCATCGCGCGCGCCGGGTCAGGCTCAACCGTGACCAGCCAAGGGCCGATCCAGTTCAGCGCCGCCAAGCCCAGCGCCACGCCGGCCAGCCGGTTGACCAGGTTGCCGACCGGCAAGCGCCGCCCGGCGCCCCCCTCGCTTGCCGCGCCCTCCAGCACCGGGTTCACTGCGGTGCCAAGGTTCGCGCCGAGCACCAGGGCGAAGGCGGCATGCGGCGGCACCACCCCCTTGGCGGCAAGGGTCATGATCAGCAGAACGATGGCCACGCTGGAGTGCGCCGCCCAAGTCAGCAGCGCAGCTAGCAAGACGGCGACCAGCGGCTCGGTTGCGACGCTGCCCAGCAGCATGCGCAGGCTGGGCACGTCCTCATACGGCGTCACCAAGTCCAGCAACTGGCGCAACGCCAGCAGCATCAGGCCGAGGCCGATCAGCACCCGGCCGAGATCCCGGGTCCGGGTTTCCCCACCCCGGCGGAACATCATGACGCCGGCCAGCAATCCAAGCGAGGCAACGCGGGACACGTCGAACGACAGCACCTGCACGATCAGCGTGGTGCCGACATTGGCGCCCAGCATGGCCGTCAGCGCGGGCACGAGGTCCACCAACCCCGAGGCGGCGAAGGAGGACACCATCAGTCCGGTCGCCGTGCTGCTTTGCAACACCGCCGTCGTCGCCAGCCCGGCAAGAAACGCCCTGAGCCGGTTGCCGAGCGCCACGCCGAGCGCCCGGCGCAGCCCGGCCCCGAAGGCGCGCTGGATGCCGGTCTGCACCATGTGCACGCCCCAAAGCAGCAGCGCAATGCTTCCCGCGAGGTCGATCAACGTCAGCGTCGTCGCCATGCGGCGAACTTTGGCCAACCCCCTACCCAGGCGCAAGCAGGCGCTGTAACCAAAGTGCCACAAGCCGCGCCGCCATGGCCGTTGCGGCGAGGCGGAACAGATGGGGTTGGGCACGGAGGCATGGCGAAGGCAGCCAAAAAGCGGCAGCTGCGCGCCCCGGCGGCGACGCCGGGCGATGCCCCGGCTGCGGCGGCCGGGCAGGGGGAGCAACCTGCGCCCATGGCCGACGCGGCCTCCACCGTGCAGGCCGGCAAGAAGGCGCCGCGCCGGGCAAAGCCGCAGGACAGGGCGCCCAAGCGGGCGAAGAGCGCCAAGGCGCCTAAAAAGCGGAAGCGCCGTGCTTCGGCCGCGGTGCCGGCGGGCGTCCCGGCCGCGGCCGGGCACGAGGACCGGCTTGCCCGCCTCGCCATCGCGGTGGACGCGGTGCGCGCCGGCGGGCACGCCAGCCCGCGCACGGCGAAGCTGCTGGGGGCCGGGGTGCCCAAGATGGCGCAGAAGCTGATGGAAGAAGCCGCCGAGACCGCCATCGACGCGGTGCGGCAGGAACGGGCCGGGTTCGTGAACGAAAGCGCGGACCTGCTTTACAACCTCGTCGTGCTGTGGTCCGCGCTCGGCGTGGCGCCGGGCGAGGTATGGGCCGAGATGGACCGGCGCGAGGCCCTGCTCGGCATGGCGGAGAAGCTGCCCAAGGCGGACGACGGCGCCGGGTGAGCCGGCGCTGCCGACGCAAGCCCTTACATCCTTTCCAAGACCTGGAGATCCCAGCGTGTTCAATTGCCGACCTGCCCAGACCCGCTCCATCGCGGCGGTCTCGCGATGAAGCTTTCGCGGTCCAACGCCCTGCTCCGCACGTTCCGCGCCCTGATGCCGCAGGACGAGAAGTTCATCGAGCGGTTCTGCGAGCATTCGCGGCTGATCGTGCCGGCGGCCGAGGCGTTCCGCGCCCTGATGTCCGGCGACGGCCGGGCCGAGCAGCACGCGGCCGAGATCAGCCGGCTGGAGGAAGCCGCTGACCAGGTCACGCGCGACACCGTGCTGGCGATCCACCGCACCTTCGTGACCCCGTTCGACCGGTCGCAGATCCTGGACCTGATCACCGCGCTGGACGACACCATCGACCTGATGAAGGACACCGGGCGGCGCATGGTGCGCTACGGCGTCGCGTTCACGCCGGAGATGGAGGGCATGGCCGACTGTGCCGTGCGGGCGGCGACGGCGCTCCGCGACGGCATGCCGCTGCTGAGCGACATCGACCGCAGCGTGGACCAGCTGAACGCGATGTCGGTGGCGGTGCGCCGCATCGAGGGCGAGGCCGACGAGCTGATGGACCGCGGCCTGCGCGCCTTGTTCGCCGGCGACAGCTCGCCCGGCTACAAGCTGACGGTTGAAAAGGTCTATGACCTGGTAGAAGCCGTGGTGGACCGCTGCGAGGACGTGGCAGACGTGATCGACGGCATCGTCGTCGAGCAGGTCTGAGGACACCCGCCCCATGAGCCATGCCCCGTGAGTCGCGTACCATGAGCCACGTCCTCGTCGGCACGCCCGTGCTGGCCGGCCTGATTGCGGTCGCCCTGCTGTTCGACTTCCTCAACGGCCTGCACGACAGCGCCAACTCCATCGCGACCGTCGTTGCCACCAGGGTGCTGCGGCCTTTCACCGCCGTGCTGTGGGCGGCGTTCTTCAACTTCATCGCCTTTACCGTGTTCGGCCTGCACGTCGCGGCGACCATCAGCAGCGGCGTGGTGGACGCTGGCATCGTCGATCCGGCCGTCATCTTCGGCGCCCTGTCCGGCGCGATCGTGTGGAACGTGATCACCTGGCGGCTCGGCATCCCGTCCAGCAGCAGCCATGCCCTGGTGGGCGGTCTGGTCGGCGCCGCGGTGGCCAAGGCGGGCTGGTCGGCGGTGATCTGGCGCGGCCTCGGGACCATCGGCTCGGCCATCGTGCTGTCGCCGGCGGCGGGGCTGGCCCTGGCGATGGCGCTGGTGCTGGCCGTCTCGTGGCTCGCGGTCCGCTCCACGCCCTTCGCTGTGGACCGACGGTTCCGCGTGCTGCAGTTCGTGTCGTCCTCCTTGCTGAGCCTGGCCCATGGCGGCAACGATGCGCAGAAGACCATGGGGATCATCACCGTCCTGCTGTATTCGCAAGGGCGGCTCGCCGGCGGTTTCTCCGTGCCATTCTGGGTGGTGCTGAGCTGCCAGGCCGCCATGGCGCTCGGCACGCTGTGCGGCGGCTGGCGCATCGTCCGCACCATGGGCTCGCGCATCACGCACCTTACCCCCATGCAGGGCTTCTGCGCGGAAACCGGCGGGGCGGCGGCGCTGTTCGGGGCGACCTGGCTCGGCATCCCCGTATCCACGACGCACACGATCACCGGGTCCATCGTGGGAGTCGGCGCGGCTCGGCGCGCATCCGCCGTGCGCTGGGGCGTGGCGCGCAGCATCGTCGTGGCCTGGGGCATCACGCTGCCGGCCGCCGGGCTGGTAGCGGCGTTGTGCTACTGGCTGGGCGCGGCACTCATGCCGTGACGTCCGCGACCGGCCGGCTGTCGGTCAACCATCGGCCGCGCCGCCGCGCCATTTCCGCTCGGCCTCGTCCCAGGCGGCGAGCGGCTGCAGGTCGGGCACCCAGGCCAGCCCGGTCTTCGCGTCGGAGGAAACCGCCTCCGGCGTGACCACCGCGTCGATCAGCGCCGGGCGGTTGGCGAGCGCCCGCTCGATGGCGGGCTTGAGCTGTTCCTCGGTTTCCACGCGCTCGGCATGCATGCCGAAGGCGCGCGCCATGGCGGCGTGGTCGCTGAACTGCAGCCGCGTGCCGACCACCTTGCCGTGGGTGACGGTTTGGTCGTGCACCTCGATCTGCCACGCGCCGTTGTTGGCGACGACGATCAGAACGGGCGCCTTGTGGCGGACGGCCGTATCCACCTCCATGGCGTTGAAGCCGAACGCGCCGTCCCCGGTCGCCACGACCACGGGGCGGTCCGGAAAGGCCAGGCTCGCCGCGATGCCGTAGGGCACGCCGACGCCGATGCATCCGAACGGCCCCGGGTCGAGCATCGCCGGCGCGGACAGCCCGACGCGGGCAAAGCTCAGGAAGTCGCCGCCATCCGTGACCACCACCGCGTCTGGCCCCATCGCATCCTGCAAGGCCGCGAGCACCCGGTTCGGATGCAGCCGGCCGTCGCTGCCCGGCGGCGCCGCGGCCATCGAGCGGCGCAGCTTGCGCGCCCGCTCCTCGTGCCCGGCGCGCAGCTTCTCCGCCCAGGCCCGATCCACCGACGACACCCGGTTGCCAGCCGCCGCCACCAGGGCGCGCAGTGATTCCGCGGGGGAGGCGAGGATTTCGACGGCACCGCGCCGGTTGTCGCGCAGCTCCGCCGCCGCGTCGGCGATGCGGAGGAATTGGGCCTTTCCGAACACCGCGGGCGATCCGTAGGCAAGCTGGAAATCGAGCCGGCGCCCCACCGTCAGCACCACGTCGGCGTCGCCCATGACCGCGCCGCGCATGGCGCCGACGACCGAAGGGTGCGCGTCCGGCACCAGGCCGCGGCTTTCGCCCGTGTCGAGATACACGGCGCCGAGGCGGTCCAGCAGCGCCACCAGCTCGGGACCCGCGCCGCGCGCCCCGCGCCCGGAAACGACGAGCACGCGCCGCGCCGACCACAGCAGGTCCGCCGCCTCTGCGACCCGGGCCGGGTCGGGCGGCATGACGGGCCTGGGCTTGGCGCGCAGGTGCTCCTCCATTTGCACCGGACCCGGCACGCGGGCGCGCAGCGTGTCAGCGGGGAAGTCGATGTAGGACGGCCCCGGCTCGCCGCCCTGGCCCTCCGCCCGCGCGATGGCCTCGTCGAGTTCCGCCAAAGAGAGGTCCGGCTCGCGCACGGTCCGGGCATAGCGCGTGATGGTCCGCACCAGGTGGGTGTGGTCGAGGTCCTGCAGGCCGCCGCGGTTCTCCTGCGGGCGCGGGTTGGTGCCGGAGATGACCAGCACGGGCGCGCGGGACACGTGGGCATTGGCGATGCCGGTGACGGCGTTGGTCACGCCGGGTCCCGCGGTCACCAGGGCGACGCCGAGCTGGCCGGTCAGCTCGGCATGCGCCTGGGCCATGTGCACGGCGGCGCGCTCGTCCCGCACGTCGATGATGCGGATGCCCTCCGCGTCGAGCCGCATCCAGATCGGCATGATATGGCCGCCGCACAGCGCGAACACGCGCTCCACGCCGCGCCGCTTGAGCAGGCGTGCCACCATGGCGGCGACGCTGTCGGAGTGTATCGTCATGGCAGCCATCCCATTTATCCCCCCTTGCCCGATCGTTCTTTACGCACCCTTGCGCGATGCGTTTGCAAGCTGCGCCTTGAGAACCCGGTAAAGCACCTTGCCCAAGGCGTTGCGCGACATGTCCTCGTCCCGCATGGAGGAACAGGAGCGCGGACGCTTGTAGCCGGCCATGCGGTCCCGGCTCCATCCGAGCAGCCCGGCCTCGTCCAGCGCCGCGCCCTTCTGCAACACGACGACGGCGCGCACGCGCTCGCCCCATTTCGGATCGGGGCGGAGCCGACGCATTCCCGCCCGACCGAGCCGAGATGGGTGAACTGCTCCGCCGGGTGCAGCATGGTCGCCCAGCCGATCTCGGTCGTGCCATACAGCTCGAACAGGCCGGAATGGCGGAACATCTCCATCACGGCCCGCTTCGTTTCCGGCCGCGCCGGGGCCGCGGCGATGAGGTCCTCGAAGGCGCGGAAGCCGGCGGGGCAAGGGCGCTCGCCGAAATGGATGAAGTTCCCGGGGAGCAAGGGCAGGTCCGCGCGGACCTCCTCGATGACGCCAAGCAGCTCGTCCTGGACGATCAGGGCGGAAGCATCCGCGTTCTCCACGATGAAGCGCACTTCGAGGCCGAGCAGGCGGAAGTTGACGGGCACGGCGACCAGTCCCGCCTTTGCCGTCGAGGCGTAGATCTCGGCCCACTCGACGCCGTTGTAGGCGAGGATCGCGACCCGGCCGCCTTTCGCCAGCCCCAGGTCGAGCAGGGCGTTGGCCAAGCGGCTTGACCGCTCGTTCCATTGCCGGAAGGTCAAGGCGCGCCTCAGGTCGCGGACGCCCATCCTGTCCCCGCGCAGGCGCGCGTGGGCCGTGAGCATCTGCCCGAGCGTCAGCAACTCGCTGATGCCGGTCTCCTTAAGCTGACGTGCCCGGCAGCGGGGCGACACGAAGCGTGCACGGGATCACCCGATGTCGCCGGCGTATTTCTGCAGCAAGGCCCATGCTTCATCGCCGAACTTGCCCCGCCAATCCTTGTAGAAGGAGGTTTTCGCCAGCGCCTGCTGGAACGCGCCCGCGTCGGTCTGGTTGAAGGCCAGCCCTTTTGCTTCCAGCGACTTCTGCAGGTCGATGTTCGCCCGCACGATGTCCTCCCGTTGCTTGCGGGCGGCGGCGTTGAAATGCTTCTGCATGACCTGCTGGATGTCCGCCGGCACGCCGCGCCAAACGCGCCCGCCCGCCAGCAGCCAGAAGCCGTCCCAGGCATGGTTGGTCAGCGAGCAATACTTCTGGATCTCGTAGAACTTGGCCACCTCGATCAGCGCCAACGGGTTTTCCTGGCTGTCGGCAATCCGGGTTTGCAGGGCGGAGTAGGCTTCGTTCAACGGGATGCTGGTTGGCGCCGCGCCGAGGGCCGAGAACATGGACACCCACAGGGCCACGACGGGAACGCGGATCTTGAAGCCCTTCAGGTCCTCCGGCGTCCGGATCGGCCGGGTGCTGCTCGTGATCTGCCGGAAGCCATTGTCCCACACCGCATCGAACGGGACCAGGTTCGCCTTGCCGATGGCGCGGCGGATGTAGTCGCCCACCTCGCCGTCCATCGCCGCCCATACCTTGTCATAGCTCGTGAAGGTGAAGCCGACGCCGGTGAGCGAGGTTGCCGGGATCAGCGTGGACAGCACCGTGCCCGGCATCGTCGCGAGTTCGAGCGCGCCGGAGCGGAGCTGGGACACCATGTCCGTATCGCTGCCGAGCTGGTTGTTCGGGAACAGGTTGATTGCGACGCGCCCGTTGGTTTCCGCGGTGATGGCCTCGATGGCTTCACGCAGGCGCACGTTCACGGAATGCGTCGCCGGCAGGTCGTTTCCGAGCTTCAGCTTGAGCGGGGCCGCTTGCGCCCGCGCGGGTGAGGGATGCCAGAACGCGCCGGCGCCCCCGGCGGCCAGCGTAGCGGTTGAAGCCCGCAGGAATGTACGGCGATCAAACCCGTTCATGCTCATCCTCCCTGT
>CALMVT010000493.1 GCA_937873175.1 uncultured Acetobacteraceae bacterium
GGAAAACCGGCCCATGGCGGCGGCGGTGGTGGCCGGAGTCCTCCCAAACGGAAAAGAAATGGCATCAAGCACGACGAGACAGAGGCCCCTGGCGTCCTGCCGGAAAAGCAAGGGCAGCCCGGGATGGACAGTGCGGTGGGGAACCAGGAGCCTTCAACTGGCCACGACGCTGGCGGCGACACCCCCGCCTCTGATCCGGCACCACATAAACCCGAGAGCGACGAGACAGGTCCTGGACTGCACCAGGTACAAGGGGGTATGCGCTCCTGAGCCCGCTGGGGTAGCACGTCAGGACCTTTCCACTGCCCTGCGACGGTGCCGAGCATCGCCCCTACGAAGCCGGAATCGGTTGAGGCGAGCGGCGTGGCTCAGATTCAGGTAATACCCAAAAACGAGAGACTTTTCGCCATTATAGCTCTATGTACTTCCTGTGTTACGTGGAAACGCCATTTTCCAAGGCCACCAAAGTCGGTTGCTACAAGGATCGTGCGTTACGATCCTGTTGCTTTACAGGATATGGAGGAATGGACAGGACATTGGCGTAGTTGCACCAGATCGGGAGCGTGTGCTGGTTCCGGAGCGCAGCTTTGCTTGGCGTGTCGTGGAGCGCTGCGGGTTCGCTACGAGAACCGCCGCACGCTGGTGCTGCTGTCCGGGCCTGTACGGCTGCGCTTGAAGGTGCGTCGGTGCGAGCGCGATGCGCTGGCGTTGGCGCGCCTTCGAGGACCACCGCTCCGGAGCAAAGGCAGACCGGCCCGGCCTGCTTGCCGCCCCATCAACCCGGTAACCTTCGTTTTGGGGGATGCTTCGGACAGGAAAGCTAAACCGGGTCTAGTTTGAGAACCGTAGTTTCACCTTATGTGAGTCAAGGTGGTTCTTGACCCAGAGGCGGTCGGCAACGGCGCAAGGATCCTGGTTGACCTGCACCTCGAACGCGGCGACGCGCCGGATCAGGACGTCGGCGAAGGCATGGCGATAGTGGTAGGTGAACATCCTCGCGCAGCCAGCGCCAGAGTGCTTCCACCGGCATCAGGTCGGGACTGTAGCCGGGCAGCGGCGCAAGCGTGACGCCCAGGCTTGCAGCCATTGGCGCGCGCATAGGCCCAAGCGCAGCCAAATCACCATCCTGATTGCCGCTCACAACCCATCCAGCTTATCGCGCTACAACTGCTCGAAGCTGCACATGGAACGGGCCGATCACCAACCAGACAGCGCCGAAAACCGAGCTCCCGCCCGGACGTTCGGCGCCCACTCGCGATTTGGAGCGAGGGATAGCAGCCTGGAGAACATGACGTGGCAGCAGCACCGAGCAACCTCAAAGAACTCTACACTGCGGACATGCGGGACTTTTGGTCAGCCAACGACCAGATGCAGAAGGTCGTGCAGGCATTCAGCGACAAGGCGACAGACCCGAAGCTGAAGCAGATGTTCGGGCAGTCCGTCAGCGGGATCGCCCAGCATACCCAGGCGCTGCGCGCGATGATGGATGCAGACAGCGACAGTCCCTGCCCAGGCATGCAGGGTCTGATCCAAGAGGCGACGCAGCATGCCTTGCAGTCCGACTTGCCGCCGCAGTTGCGCGATCTGGAGTTGATCGCCCAATACCAGCGCATGTCGCACTATGGCCTTGCTGGTTTCGGAACGGTTGCGGCCTACGCCGAGGCGCTGGGGATGAGCGAGGAAGCAGGTAAGCTGAAATCGATCGTCTCGGACATCTACAAAGCCGACGAGTACTCCAGCAGCCTGGCGGAGAGTGCACAGAAGGCAGCCGTCCAAGGCTGAGCCAGAGTGGGGCCGGCGCTCGCCGGCCCGAGACTGCCAAGTCACGTCAAGCGTGGTTCAAAAATTATCCTTTTCAGGCAACGCCGGAAATTGTTAAAGCTTTGAAGGTGAGGGAATTTCCCATTTTGGGTATTACCCGGATTTGACCCACACCCTTCAGCTAACTTCCGTACCGGCGTCAAAGGCACGTTGCTGTAAGCGCCAAATTGCGGCGAACTGGCCGGTGCCGCGGCGCAGCTCGTGCGGGGAGCCGTCCTCGACAATTTGCCCGCCCTGCAGCACGATCACCCGATCAAACTCCATGAGGGTGGACAACCGGTGCGCGACAGCCAGCACCGTGCGCCCACCCGCCCACGCCAGAAGCGCGCGCTGCACCTGTAGCTCCGAATGGCTGTCGAGCGCGCTAGTTGCCTCATCCAGCAGCAGCACAGGGGCGTGCCGCAACAGGGCACGGGCGACCGCCAAACGCTGCCGCTGCCCGCCCGAAAGGCGGATGCCGCGTTCACCGACAACGGTGTCGTAGCCCTGCGGCAGTTCCCGGACGAACGCGTCGCATCCGACCGCTCGTGACACCGCCAGCACCTCGTCCCACGGCGCATCCGGCCGACCATAGCAGAGGTTGTGAGCGATGCTGCGATGAAACAGCGCCACCTCCTGCGTCACAACGCAGAACGCCCCTGCAAAGCTGCGCCGTGCATAGGCCGTGAGCCGCTGCCCATCCAGCAGGACCTCGCCCCGCTGCGGTTCCACCATGCCCTGGACCAGGCGCAGCAGCGTGGACTTCCCGGCGCCGGACACTCCGACCACGCCGACCCGCTGCCCGGCAGGGACGTGGAGGCTCAGGTCATGGAAAAGCAAGCGGCCCTGATCTGGCGCATACCGCACGTGCGCCAATTCGAGCTCGCCGGAACCATCGGTCCGCAACGCAGGCAGCCCCGGCGGCTCCGCGTCGCACGGCGACGGCCGCAACGCCTCCAGCGCCTCCGACACCGCTCCGAGCTGCTGCGTGACGCCAAGCAACGATAAGGCGAGCTCACGCGAGCCAGCCAGGATGCGCAGGGTGAGGGTGCTCGCCACCACGACGCCGCCCGTGGTGATGGTGCCCCGGCTCCACTCCCAAACTGCCACAGTCAGCACAGCGGCAGTCGCCAGCCAAAACGCGGCATCGTGGCCGCAACGCAGGCGCTCCAGGAACATCCAGCTTGCGGCATGGGCTTCACCCTCGGCCACCAGAACCTTTCGCAGATTGTCCTGCTCGCGGCCGCGTGCGCCGTAGGCGCGGACGAGGCCCATGTTCCCGAGCACGTCGCCCAGGCTGCCCGCAACCTCTGCAGCCTTGCCGTGATAAGCATGGTGCAACGGGAACCCCCGGTTGCCAAGCCGGTGCAGAACCCAGCTCCCGCCCACAGCCGCCGCCACCAGCCCGATGCTGATCCGCCAGTCTATCGTCGCGAGCACGACGACAGACCCGACGATGTCGGTGATGGGCGGCAGCAGGTTCCAGACGACCGTCCGCATGACAGCCGTGGCGGCCGTGGCCGCCGCCGTGATCCGGCTCGCGAGTGCGCCGCTCGCCTGGCCGTTGAAGAAGCGCCAAGGACGGGCGCTGACGGCGCCGAACAGGTCCAGCCGGATGTCCTGGGCAACCCGGATCATCGCCCGTGCTCCCAGCCACCCACCCGCCCGCCAGCACGCACTCTCAATCGCCAGCAAGCCGAGGAACAGGCCGAGCAGGGCGAACACATGCGTTTGGGTGGCGTGTCCCACCTCGGCGGCTGCGGGAACCCCGGTCATGGCGTCCACCAGCAGCTTCAGCCCATACTGCGCCGCCACCGCGCACACCGCGCCCCCTGTCACGGCGGCCAACAAGCCGGCCGACAAGCGCAGGTGGCGCCTGACGTAGCGCGTCAGCAGCGGCATGGCTCCGCCTGGCAGGTCGGCGTCCCCTGGCATCGCCATGCGGCCGCGGTCGTGTCCCGCCATCAAAGGCGTTTGCCGGCGGAAGCGGACAGCAACGCGGCCTCCTCGGCTAGCTGGTCGTGCAGGTCCATGTCAACGGCCCGGCTGCGCCAGCCGCAGTCCGCGCGGATCAGCCCGCACCGGCAATGGCGGTCATCGTTCCAGCCGGGGTAGTCCATCACGGGATACAGGCAGATGCCCTCGACCGGCACGCCCGCCCGCCGCGCCGCCCGCACCTCACCTGCCACGTAACCCAGCCATCCCGGCCCATTGCCGCCCTCCGCCCCGGTCTCGGTCAGCAGCAGCGGGCGGTTGTAGCGGGCATGAACGTCCGCCAGCAACAGGCGCAACGGGCGGTAAAGCCAGTGCCCGAACGGGATGGTGGCACCGCCGCGGAACAGTTGGTTCTCGGGGTAGAAGTTGACGCCCACGATGTCCAGGCAGCCTTCGTTGCCGCCCAGCTCGGGCGCCAGGCGGCCCGCCACCATGTCACAAGCCTCGAACTGTGCTAGCCGATGCTCCTCGGCGCCAGCTTTCGCATCCTCCGGTCCTTCCGGGGGCGTCGTGACGTGGATGAGTGGCTCGGCTGTGATGAAGCGGGCCCGGGGATCCACGCCGCGCACCGCCCCAACCGCGGCAATGAACGCCTGAGCAAGCTGGCGCTTCAGCTCGGGGCCGCGTCCAACCCCGAACGGATGCATGCGGCCGTGATCACCGCCGGCCCACGCCCAAAACGACATCTCGTTGACCGGGCAGTAGAACGGGACCTCCCCCCGGCCCTCGGCTTGGATGACCCGGGCTGCGGCAGCGGCGAACCGCGCGAAACGGTTGAGGAAGTCCGGCGACCAGATATCCAGGTCGTGCGGGATGCCGTAGTGGCAAAGGTCCCAGATCACCTGCACGCCGGCTCGCCTCGCCCCGTCCAGCATGGGCAGCAAGCTCGACCAATCGTAGCAGCCCGGCTCCGCTTCGATCAGGTGCCAGCGCAGCGCGTCCCGAACGGTGCCGATCCCGTGGTCGCGCAGCATCCGGTAGTCAGCGAACGCATGCTCGTCGTGCCTTGTGGCAGCGATCAAGTCGAGCTGCTGTCCGTCGGCCCGGCGATGGGATGACCCCTCGAAGCCTCCCATGAGGAAGCTGCGGAACAGTCCAGGCCCATCCTGGCCCTTCCGGGGTAGGGCATTGGGGAAGGAGGCGATGGGACTTGTGCCATACGGGGAGATGGCAGCGCGGGGCACGTCATCCTGGGGCGGGGCCGCCGGCCAGTTTGGGCGCAGGGTCCTATCGTCTTCCATGCCCGCTCTTCCTG
>CALMVT010000494.1 GCA_937873175.1 uncultured Acetobacteraceae bacterium
GGCCGCACGGTCACGCCGGCCTACCTGTTCCGGGTCAAGACGCCGGCCGAAAGCAGGAAGCCCTGGGACTACTACACCCCCATCCAGACCTTGTCCGCGGACGAGATATGGCGTCCGCTGAGCGAGGGCGGTTGCCCCTTGGTGAAGGCGTAACGCCATGCCCCAAGCGATCGTCATGACGGAATACGGCGGGCCGGAGGTGCTGCGGGGGCAAATCGTTGATCCCGGCACTCCCGGACCGGGCGAGCTGCGCGTGCGCCAGACCGCCATCGGCGTGAACTTCCACGACGTTTACGTGCGGACCGGCCTTTATAAAACGCTATCCTTGCCCGGCATCCCGGGCATTGAGGCGGCGGGGGTCGTGACGGCAGCCGGGCGGGACACGGACGGCTTCGCGCCGGGCGACCGCATCGCCTATGTCACGTCCTCCTACGGAGCCTACGCCGAGGAGCGCATCCTTCCCGCCGCTCTGGCGCTGCGCCTGCCCGATGCTCTCGGCGACGTCGCGGCAGCGTCCATCCTGCTGAAGGGCATGACCGCCTGCATGCTGCTGCAGCACGTGCATCAGGTGCGGCCCGGCCAGACCGTGCTCGTGCACGCCGCCGCCGGCGGCGTGGGGCAGCTCCTGTGCCGCTGGGCGACGCATCTCGGGGCGACGGTGATCGGGACCGTGGGAAGCGAGGAAAAGGCGCGGATCGCGCGTGCGTGCGGCGCAAACCACGTCATTCTTTACCGCAGCGAGGACTTCGTGGCCCGCGTGCGCGAGATCACGGCCGGGGAGGGCGTCGATGTCGCGTATGACTCCGTGGGAAGGGACACGTTCCTGGGGTCGCTCGATTGCCTGGCCTACCTGGGGAAGCTGGTGAATTTTGGCCAGTCTTCCGGGCCGGTCGATCCGCTGGCCCCTTCGCGCCTGGCCGCGCGCTCCAACGCCCTGTTCCGCCCTATCCTGTTCCACTACGTGCGCGGGCGCGCGGCGCTCGAAGCGGTTGCGGGCGCCACGTTCCAGGCAATCGCCGAGGGCGTGCTTCGTCCCGATCCGGCCTTGCAGCTTCCCCTTGCCGAGGCGGGAAAGGCGCACAGCGCGCTGGAAGGGAGGCAGGCGCCCGGACCGATCGTCCTGGTGCCGGACGCCGGGTAGGCGGGAGTTGCTGCCCGGCGTGGCTGCCGGAACGGGGCGTATATGTCGTGATCCAAACCCTGGAAGGCGATGTGCTGGCGCCCTTGATTCAGCGGCATGCCGTTGACCTGCCGCCGGTGCTGTCGCTCGCCGCCGTGCTGCTGTCCGGGGCGTTGTTCGGCGCGATGGGCATGGCGCTGGCGACGCCGCTCGTGGCCGTGCTGACGGTCGCGGTTGCGCGGCTTTACGTCGAGGATCGGCTTGGCGGCCCGTGAGGAAGGGCCGCCATGGGTTAGCGCCCGCCACCGCTCGTGGCCAAGGGGGAACCAAGCATCAACTGTTGAGGCTCATCGGTCGCATGCCACCTCGAGGAAGGCCGAACAGCGCTCTAACCCATCCCAGAAAAGCGCCATAGGGACGGCCCAATGCCAACATCATCACCGTGGCCCCAAGTGTTCCCAGCAACAACCCTCGCCCTGACGCGCCACTGATCGCGATGATCGCCGCATAGATCGGAACCTGAAAGCTCACCAACGCGAGACCATCCCAGATCAGTTGCGACAGGCGGCCTGGTTGAGCGTGCCGCATGACCCAATCGCGCCAGATACCATATGGCCGCCCAACAGGAACCATGAGGATTGCTCCCAACAATCGAGCACGGAACACCTGTTCCCAGGTCATGCCCGCAATAAAATGCTCGTTGATGATCCCGGTCGTCGTGAAAAACAGGATCAAGGCTATGGTGTCGGCGATGAAAGCGCGAACGCGCGGTTGGGCCTGCAAAGACACGGGTAGGTCAGATGCCATGCAACGATACTGCACGGCAATTCCGGACGTGTCAGTGAGATCCCGACAGCGCCTGCGCCGGCGCAGCAGGCATTCGCGCTGCCAACAGCAGCCTCCTGATCCGAGCCGACTTCCGGCGCGAGTGCCAAGCGCCGGATTTGGACCGCTAGATCGTGTTCGCCCGCCCCGTCGCCAGCGCGGCCACGGCGTCGGCCGTCGCCGCCGACAAGGTCCAGCCGAGATGCCCGTGCCCGGTGTTGTAGAACACCCGCGGGTTCCGGCCCTGCATCACCCGCGGCATCATGTCCGGCATCATCGGGCGCAGCCCCGCCCACGGCACGGCGTGCCGGGTGCTCATGCCGGGGAAGTGCGCCCGGCACCACGCCACCAACGGCTCCACCCGCTCGGCCCGGATGTCCCGGTTGGCCCCGTTGAACTCCGCCGTGCCCGCCACGCGGAGCCGTGTCCGCCCCAGACGGCTGGTGACGATCTTGGCCTTGTCGTCCAAGAGGCTCACCCACGGGGCCGCCGCCTGGTCCGCCGGCTCGGGCAGGCTGACGGTGATGGAGTAGCCCTTCACCGGATACACGTTCACCCGGTCCCCCAGGCTGCGGCCCAGGTCGCGCGACATCACGCCGCTGCACACCACCACCTTGTCGAAGCGGCTTTCCTCCGCCTCCGGCACGGTCCCGTCCAGGCGGGCTTCGGTTGAGCGGTGCCGGAGCGTGACGCCGGCGTCGCTCGCGTTCACGCCCTCCACCTGCGTGGACAAGCGCATGGCCACGCCCAGCCGCTCGCAGGCGGCCGCCAGGCCATGGGTGAACTTGTGGATGTCCCCGGTAAAGTCGGACGGGGTGTACCAGCCGCCATACAGCTCCCCATGCAGGGCCGGCTCAATGGCGCGCATCTCTTCCGGCGTCACCGCGCGGCGCTCCAGCCCGCCTTTGGCCAGCAGCGCCGTGGCACGGCCGGCGTCGTCGAAGTCGGCTTTGTTGGCGTAGAAGTGCAGGATGCCGCGCTCCTCGCAGTCGAAGTCGATGCCGGCCTCCTCCGCCATGCGCTGCAGGTGGCCGCGCGCCTCGATGGCGAGCCGCACGGTGGTCACCGTGTTCTCCTCGTGGCGCGGGATGGCGGCGACGAACTCCGCCATCCAGGACAGCTTGTGCCAGGACGGCCTGGGGTTCACAAGCAACGGGGCGCCGGGCTTGAACATCCACTTCAGGCCCTTGAACACCGTGGCCCAACTGTTCCAAACCTCGGCGTTGGAGGCCGACAGCTGCCCGCCATTGGCGAACGAGGTTTCCATGGCGGCGTAAGGGTGCTTGTCGAACAGCGTGACCCGGCAGCCGCGCCGGGCCAGGTTGTAGGCGGTGGTGACGCCGGTGATGCCGGCGCCGATCACGGCGATGCGGGGTTCTGACGGGTCGAACGTGCGTGGGTGGGACATGGGCGCTCCATCCCGCATGGTGCGGGTTCAGCCCCCTCTGTCATTGGCCTGAGAGCATCGCCGGCGCCCACGGACTGGGCGGCGGCTTACACCATCGGCGAGGGCGGACGGCCCTGCTTTTCAGAGTCGAAACCTGCGCAGCGGTCCTGGGTGCCTGAGAGTTTCCGGGGCGGTTGCTCCGTCGGCGCCGCCCCCAAGCATGGGGCAGTCTCTTCCACTGTGACTGGCAATCTTGGCTCGTTGCCTGATCAAGTCAACCAGGCTGGCCTGCAAAACAGGCAGGCCGGGGGAAGCGGACGCCCAGGCCCTTCAACGCCCGGCCCATCGTGAGCGCAGGAAGTGCGCCGCCAACTTGGGCCGCCGGTCGCGGGTGAACACGCCCTTGAAGTTCATGCCCCCGGCGCGGCTAGTGCCCTGGCCGGTCTTGAAGTCGGCGAAGTTCCACATCTGCATCCCCGCCACGAACGGCCGTTCGGCCGCGACATCAAAGGTGCGGCGCAGGAACTCCACCTCGTACTCCTCCGACCACATCTCAGGCGGCTGGGCGTGCACCCCGGGAATGGTGTCCGTGCCGAACTCGGTCATCACGATGGGCTTGCCGAACCGTCTGTGCAGCTCGCGCGCCAGCGCCTGCGCGCCCTCATCGAGCCGCCCTGACTGGGTATACCACCCGTAGTAGCGGTTGATCGCCACCACGTCGAAGATGCCGTGCCAGTCCACTGGGCCGCCCTGCACGCCCACCAGCGTGACGGGACGTGTCGGGTCCAGCCGGCGCGCTTGGTCATACATCTGCCGGAAGAATCGCATGCCCGCCTTGACGGCCGCGGGCATGGGCTGGTCCGCGCCGAGCAGGGAGCCGCCCATCGGCTCGTTCGCCACGTTCCACATGATCGTGCTCGGGTGGTTCTTGTCGCGCGTGATCAGCTCGCGAAGCTGCTGGGTGGCCTGGGCAAGGCGCTGCGCGGTCGCCTCCGCCGGGTCCTCGAAGTTGAGGCCCACGGCGGGGATCTCGTTGATCACCAGCACGCCGAGCCGGTCCGCGAGGTCCATCGCTTCCTCGGCATAAGGATAGTGCGGCGTGCGGTACAAGTTGGCGCCGACCCAGCGGAGCAGCTCGTAGTCCCGCACCCACATCGGCAGGTTCAGCCCGCGCCCGCTGAGCGCGAAATCCTCGTGCTTGCCGAAGCCGGTGAGCTTGATCGGCTGGTTGTTGAGCAGCAACTGCTCCCCGCGCACCGCCACGGTGCGGATGCCGATGTCGAGCGAGTAGGCGTCCGTGTCGCGCTGCCCATCGGTGAGCGTGACCGTCAGCGGGTAGAGATAAGGGTCGTGCGGACCCCAGAACCGTGCCGAGGGCACGCGCAAGGTGGCCTCGGCGGCGCCGGCCTGGAAGTTCAGGTCGGCGTCGGCGTTGTTCAGCCGGACCTTTCCTTTGCCGAAATAGCCGCCAAAGGCCGCGACCTCCACGGTGACAACGCCGTCGCCGCCCTCGATGGTGGTGGCCACCGTGACATCGTCGATGTGCGCCTCGGCCAGGACCGAATAAAGCCAGACCTGCCGGTGCAGGCCCGCGTAGGGAAAGAAGTCGTATGTGGTCGCAGGATACCCGCCCAGAACGCCGGCCACCCCGCCGCCGCCCGGCCCGGGTCCTGGCGGCACGCGCTCCAGAAGCTGCTTGTTCTCCACGGAGATCGCGACAACGTTGGGCCGGTCTCACACGAGTTGGCCGGTGACGTCGGCCGCGAAGGGCAGGTGCCCACCCCCGTGCTCGGCCACGAAGGCGCCATTGACCCAGACCTTGGCGGCGTAGTTCGCCGAGCCGACGCGCAGGAACACGCGCTGGCCGCGCCAGGCCGATGGAGACCAAATTTCCGTTTGATACCAGGCAAGGCCCAGGTAATCCCGCGCGTCGTCGAACAGGTCGTTCCAACTGCAGGGCACGGGGATCATGCGCGGCGCCGGCAGCGCCTTGGCCCAGCCCTGCGCCTCGCCCTCCTCCTGCGGGTCAAGCTGGAAGCGCCACAGGCCGGACAGGTCCACCACGTTGCGAAACTGGTTCTGCCGCGGGCGGAGCAGGCCGCCGGGGCCGGGCGGCGTTGCGTCCGGTCGCTGGGTCGCGCCGGGCTGCCCCTGCGCTGCCGCTCGTCCGGCCCAGCCAAGCGCGGTGCCTGCTGCTGCCGTGCTGAGCAGGATGCGACGACGCCCCACGCCGCTCGGATGGGTCGATGCCCCGGCGATCTCGACATCGTGCACGTCCAACTTCTTCATGATGCCTCCCCTGCTCCGATAGGGGCACGTTGGCATCCGCAGACGCCTGCTGGCCCATCCTAATCGCCGCGATTACAGGATTTTAACGTCCTAACAGCCCATGGCCGTGCCCGGCATGCCGGTGCCATGCTGCCCGGCCATCACCGGCGCAAAGGAACGCACAATGAGCGACGAGCAACTGCAACGGGGCAAGGACATCCGTGCCGAAGTCATCGGCAAGCAATGCTCCGAGGCGGCCCTCGTGACCGCCACCGACTTCGACCGCCCGTTCCAGGAGCTTGCGCTCCGATACTGCTGGGGCGAGGTTTGGGGCCGCCCGGGCCTCGACCGCTGCACGCGCAGCATCGTCAACCTCGCCATGCTGGCGGCCATGGCGAAGCCGAACGAGCTGAAGATCCACGTGCGCGGCGCGTTGACCAACGGCGTCACCAGACAGGAGATCCAGGAGATTTTCCTGCAAGCCTGCATCTACTGCGGGGTTCCCACGGCAGGCGAGGCGTTCAAGGTGGCGCGCGAGGTGTTCGAGGAGCCTGACGCAGTTGATCCCGGCAGCCTATGACCCGTCCCCGATCCGGTCGGCGCCCTGGTCCCGGCTGTTCTGGTGCAGGATCAGCCGGGCGGCGCGTCCGTCCGGGCCTGGCTCGAAGGTGATCTGCGCGCCGACCACCTTGTAGAAGAACCGCCATTCTGACAGCGGGAACAAACGGTATGCCGCCTGGCCCGTGAGCTGGGCCAGCAGGCGGTCGCCGCGGCGCGTGACATCGAACAGCAAGCCCGGCCGTATCCGGTAGCGGCCAAGCAGCCGGTCGAAGCACGCCGGGTCCACGGAAGCTGGCTGGTGGAACCAGTGCAGCGCCCAGCGGGGATCGCACAGGTGAATGCCCAAATCCGCCCAAGCGCCGGTGGACGCGTTGGCGAGCACGATTGCGCCCCGGCGCCACGCCGGCACGCAGCCGGCATAGCTGCGGAACCCGCCGGTGCCCCCTTCGTGCTGCAGGGTGACGTGGCCCTCCGGCTGCGGCAGGCCGAGGCCGCCCTTCTCGCACGGCGCCGCCAGCAGCGCGGCCGCGGGGGCGAGCGGCCCGGCGCCGTCCATCAGGGCCTCAAGGAACAGCAGCATGTCGGGCGCCGTGGAGCGCAGCCCACCAGCGCCGGCCAGCACGCCCATGTCCCAGGCGGGCACAGGCTCGCCGCTGTCGTCGTGCTCGGATGCGAACCGGGCCGCCAGCGCCGGCGGCAGGCGGATGGCGGTGTCGCACATCCCGAGCGGCTGCAGGATGCGACTGGCGACCAGGCCTGCGTAGTCCAGTCCCGCCCGCAGCCCGAGCGCATGGCCCAGCAAGCCGGCGCCCAGGTTCGAGTACTCGAACCCGTCCCCGGGCGTGCGGGCCAGCTTGTGATCGGCCAGGAAAGCATACAGGCGCTCCGCCGTGTAGCCGGCGTAGGGTTCGGAGCTGCTTGGGGGCACGTCGGGCGGCAGCCGCGGCAGGCCCGAGGTGTGCCGGGTGAGCTGCAGCAACGTGATCGGTTGGCCGTGGCGCTCCGGCACGCGCGTGCCCGGCGGCAGCAGCGCCGCCACTGGCTCATCCAGCGCGGCCTCGCCGCGGCGGGCCATGTCGGCCAGCAGCAGCGCGGTGAACAGCTTGGTGATCGAGCCGATCTCGAACACAGCGCTTCCGTCCAGCACCTTGCCCGTTGGGCCCGCGACGCCATAGGCGACGACGCTGCGCCCCCGCCTTGCGTGACGCCCACCACTATGTCGGGGCTGAGGCCGCACCGATCCACGCGCTGCTTCAGCAATCCCCGGATCGCGTCGTCTGGCAGGGCAGGCGGGAGAAGCGGCCCGGAACTCATGGCGGGGGCGGTTTGATCAGCGTCGGTTTCGGTCATGGCGCGATGTCTGCCCTGCCGGTCGCTTCACGGAGCGTGCGCGGGGGCCGATGGTTGCAAAGGCGCTGCGGGCAAAACGGGGAGGTCCCGGCCAGGCTTTCCGGCTTACGGTCGAGGCCGCTCAAACTGACCGAAAAAGGGACCGTGTTGGCCAACGTGTTCGACCATCTTCCCGCCCCGTCGCGGGACGAGGACATCACCGAGCTGCTGTCGCGACAGGAAGCCCGGATCGAGCGGATCGTCTCGACCGGACAGTCAACGCCTGTGGACGCGCCCTATGACCAAGACCACGACGAATGGGTGCTGCTGCTCAAAGGGGCTGCGGGCTTGTGGATCGACGGCGAAGGGGAGCGCACCCTGCGTCCCGGCGACCACCTGCTGATCCCCGCCCATTGCCGGCACCGGGTCACCTGGACCGCGGCGGACGAGCCGACCGTCTGGCTTGCCATTCACTTCCGTTAGCTGCCGGCGGCGCAACGGGTCCGGCGCCGGCCGACGCGATCACGGCGGCGGCCCTGCCAACTCGTCGTAGCCCCGGTTCAGGAACTGGATCAGGCACAGGCCGTGCCCGAACGGGTCGGCAAGCACCGCGATCTTGCCCCAGGCCGCCGTTTGGACGTCCTGTTCGATCTGCGCCCCCGCACCGGCCGCGCGGGACACGGCGCCTTCGATGTCCGCCACCACGACATCCAGGTGCACGGGCGTCCAGTGCCGCTGGTAGCTCCGCTTGCTGCCGGCCGCGCCGATCGACCCGGCCGCCTTTTTCAGCAGGAACACCGGGACCGGCCAGCCGGCCAGTTCCGCCGCTTGCCCGCCCAGGTGGCGCTTGACCGTCAGGCCAAATGCCCGGGTGTAGAACGCGATCCCGGCCTCCAGGTCCGGAACGTCGATGTTCACCAGGATGGCCACAATCCGCCTCCGTTGCTTCCCGCCGGCCTGCGCCGGCGAAACGGTCGCTGCAATGTTTGCTGCCGACAAAAGGCGGCGGGTCGGCCTGAGCGTCGGGCGCCGAGAACTCGTTGAACATTAATCAACACAACAAAGCCCCGTGGCCGTCAGGAACCATGCTATCACAGCCCTGTGAACGTTGTTTTGGCCCGGGGCCCGGGCCGCCAATGGGGTTTCAGTGGGTCCAGATCATATTCAACCACGGCCTGTCCGCATCCTGCTTGTGGAGGACGATCCGCTGCTGCAGGATATATTGGGCTCAACCCTCGCTTCACAGGGCTATGAGGTCGAAACGGCGTCCGACGGCTTGAACGCCCTGTGGAAAGTGCGGGGGGGCGGATATGACGTGGTGCTTTGCGACTACAAGCTTCCGGAAATCAACGGGCTTGCCATGGCAAGGCTGGTCCGCGACCTGGTGAACGCGGCGGCGCGCCCGGCGCTGATCGCGTTGACGGGAGCACCGGCCTCCTTGATGGACAAGGAAGCCCTGCCTGGACGTGCGTTCGATGAGATCGTCGCGAAGCCCGTCAACCTGGACAGGCTGGTTTCCATTGTTCGGCGCCACCTCGACGCGCGCGCTGGCGCCGCTACGAGGCAGGACGCCGGGTGCAGCGGGTTTGCGGAGAACCGGGAGGGTTACAACGCCGATCCCCGTCCAACGAGCCAGGAAAGCCATCCGTCGCCTTGCATCCTGGTCGTAGAAGATGACGAGGTGCAGCGGTCCGTGCTGAAATCCGCCCTCGAAGGGACCGGCTACTTGGTCAAGGTCGCCGTTGATGGCTTCCATGCTGTCCGCATGCTTCGCGACGGCGCCTTTGACCTCGCATTGGTTGATTACCATTTGCCCGAGATGGACGGGCTTGCGACCGGCAGGCTGATCCTCAACCTCGTGGGGGATGTCCGTCCCCGGATGATCGCGTTCACCTCGGCGCCCAGCCATTTGGCCGGAAGGCTGGCAGGCGTTGACAACGCCTTCGACGAGATCGTCGCGAAGTCCGACGGCCTGCCTGCATTGCTTGCGGCGGTGGAGGGTCATCTCCGGTCTTCGCCGGGCGCTAAAGCGCGGCGTGCGGCCGAAACCGTGTTCCTGTCCGCCGCGTAAGCCCGCCAGCGTGCCTCAACGGGTATGGCCCATGAAGGGACGCGCCGCATCCGGCCCCGTTTTGCGCAGGTTCGCAGCGCCGGTAGCGGGCATGCACGCTGCTCCACGCCGGGCCGCTTCGTCCGCAGTGCCCTAGTCCATGCCTTACAAAGCACGAATGGACCGGCTCATGGCCCGCCAGGACGGGATGCGCCGTTTCGGCCGCAAGTCGTTGGCCGCGGCCGGCGTGACCGGGCTGCTCGCCGCCGCCCTGCTTGCGTTCAGCGCGGCCGAACTGCCGCGTCAGCAGCGCGAAGCGTCGCGCTGGGTCGAGCACACACTGCAAGTGCTGGAGCAGGCGGCGACGTTCGACGCGGACCTCGCCACGGTGGCGAGCGAGGGGCGCGGCTACCTACTGGACCGGACCGCCGACAGCATCGGGCGCTTCGAGGCCGCTTCCCGGCAGGCGACAGACGACCTTGCCGGCTTGCGCGCGCTCACGGCCGACAACCCTGTGCAGCAGGCCGCGCTGAACCGCCTCGACCGCCTCCTGGCGAGGCGCATCGACCATCTCCGTGAGATCATCAGGCATGTGCAGGCCGGCGACGAGGACGGCGCGGCGGGCTTGGTGCAGAGCCAGCGCGGCCGGGTGCTGGCGGATCAGATCCGCGATGGGGTCGGAGGCGTCAGGGCCGAGGAGCGCCGCCTGCTGGGCGTGCGCGACAAGGGCAAGCGCCGCGCTCAATGGCTGACCGTGGCCACTCTAGTCGCCTGCGGCGTGCTTGCGGCCGCAAGCGGCCTGTTCGTGGTCGCGCTGCTGGTCGGCCGCAAGCGCGAGCGCACGCACCTGGCAGAGCTGCAAGACAGCGAGGCGCGCTTCCGCGCCTTGTTCGAGCAATCGCCTTTGCTGATCCACGTTTTCGACCCCGCGGGGCAGACCATCACCGTCAACCCGGCCCTCCAGCGCGCGGTCGGCGTTCCGGCGCAGGCGTTGCGCGCCTTCAACGTGCTGCAGGACCCGCAGCCGCACCAGAACGGCACGCGCGCGCTACTGGAGCGGACCTTCGCGGGGGAAGTCACGCGCACGCCGCCGGTCCGGCTCGACGCGGCGGTGGCGTTCAGCAAGGGCGAAGCGCCGTGGGTCGAGGTGACCGGCTACCCCGTCAAGGACGCGGCGGGCCGTGTCCGCGAGGTGGTGCTGCTTTCGCACGACGTTTCCGAGCGCGTGGCGGCCCAGGAACAGGCGCGCGAAGGCGAGATGGCGCTGCGTGGACTGAACAAGGAGCTTGCGCGCCGGGTCGAAGAGTTCCAGATGCTCGCCGACAACATCCCGACGCTTTGCTGGATGGCCCGTGCGGATGGGCACATCCATTGGTACAACCGGCGCTGGCACGACTACATGGGCAGCGATCCCGAGAAGGAGGAAAGCTGGGGCTGGGCATCGGCGCACGATCCGGAGGTCCTGCCCAAGGCGGTCGAGCGCTGGCAGCGCTCGCTGGCCACCGGCGAGCCGTTCGAGATGACGTTCCCGCTCAAGGGAGCCGACGGCGTGTTCCGCCCGTTCCTCACCCGCGTCGTGCCGATCCGCGACGCGGAGGGCCGGATCACGCGCTGGTTCGGCACGAACACCGACATCACGGAGCTGCGCGAAGCGGAGCGGGCCATCGCCCGGCACCGCGACGAGCTTGAGCGCCTGGTCGAAGCGCGCACCGCGGAGCTGTCCGCGAGCGAGGCGCGCTACCGCCTGCTGACCGAGCACGCGAGCGACATGGTGTCCCGGACCGGTCCGGACGGGACCCGGCTGTACGTCTCGGCGGCTTCGGCGCGCATCTTCGGCGTGGCCCCGGAGGCCCTCCTTGGGCAGCATGCGCTGGAGCGGCGCGTGGTCCCGGACGATCGGCCGGCGCTGGACGCGTGCCTGCAGCGGCTGCTCGCCGGCTCGGTCGAGGAAGAGACGGTGGTTTACCGCGTGCTCCATCCCGGGCGCGGAACGGTCTGGGTGGAGGCGACGGCGCATGTCCTGCGCGATCCCGGCACGGGCGCGCTCGACGGCTTTGTCGCGGTGTCGCGCGACGTGACCGAACGCCGGGCCGCGGAAGCGGCGCTTGAGGACAGCGAGGCGCGCTACCGGATGCTCGCTGAAAGCACGAGCGACGCGATCACCGTGCTCGACCTCCAATTCCGCCGCACCTACGTCTCGCCCGCGTGCCGCAAGGTGTTCGGCTACGAGCCTGAGGACATGCTCGGCCACGAGCCGGCCGAAACGGTGCACCCGGACGACCGGGACGCGGTCTATGCCCGGCTGCGCCGCCTTGCGGCCGGCGAGGTCGAGCAGGAGCGGGTCGTCAACCGAATCCGGCACAAGGGGGGACACCTGGTCTGGGTGGAAGCAGGCTTCAGCCTCGTGCGCGATGCCGAGAACCGGCCCGCCTCCATCATCTGCACGATGCGCGACGTGTCCGAGCGCCAAACGCAAGCCGACGCGCTGCATGCGGCCAACGCGGAGCTGGAACGCCTGGCACGCCACCTCGCGCGGGCGCGGGACGTGGCGGAGCGGGCGAGCCGGGCCAAGTCGCGCTTCCTGGCCGGCATGAGCCACGAGCTGCGCACGCCGCTCAACGGCATCCTGGGTTACGCGGAGCTGCTGCGCCTGGAGGGCGGGCTGAACCCGGCGCAGGCGACGCGCGTGGGCGCGATGCTGGGCGCCGGCCAGCACTTGCTGGACATGATCAACGGCGTACTCGACCTGTCCGAGATCGAGGAAGGGCACGTCGAGCTGCGGCCGGCCGCGGTTGACCTGCGCAGCCTCGCGGACGCTTGCCTCGACCTGGTCCGCCCCGCGGCGGACGCGAAGGGGCTGGCGCTGACCATCGACATGGCTCCCAGCACGCCTTGTAGCATGACCACCGACCCGACCCGGCTGCGGCAGGTGCTGCTGAACCTGATCGGCAACGCGGCCAAGTTCACGGCAAAGGGCGCGGTCGGGCTGCGGCTCGCGGCAACCGGGGACCAGCTGCGGATCGAGGTGGCGGACACCGGAGCCGGCATCCCGGCCGAGCGCCGCCACCTCCTGTTCCGGGACTTCGAGCGCCTCGGGGCTGAAACAACCGCGGCAGAGGGCGCGGGTCTCGGCCTCGCCCTTTCGGCCCGGCTCGCGGCGCTGCTGGGCGGGCGGCTGGGTCATGAGGACAACCCCGGCGGCGGCAGCGTGTTCTGGCTGGAGCTGCCGCTTGCGGCGCTTGCAGCGGCGCCCGCGCTCGACAGGCCCGCCCTGCCGGACGCGATGCAAGCAGCCGCCGCTGCGGTCTGCCCGCTCCGTGTCCTCGTCGTGGACGACGTGGCGATGAACCGCGACATCGCTCGGTCGTTCCTGCACGCAACCGGGCACGAGGTCGAATGCGCGGAAGGGGGCGCCGAGGCGGTGAAGCTTGCCGCGGCTTCGGACTTCGATGTGATCCTCATGGACGTGCGCATGCCTGAGATGGATGGCCTTGAAGCGACCCGCCGCATCCGCGCGCTTGCCGGCCTGCGCGGGCGGACGCCGATCGTCGCCCTGACCGCGCAAGCCTTCGCCGAGCAGGTGAGCAAGTGCCGGAAAGCCGGCATGGACAGCCATCTGGCCAAGCCCTTTACGCCCGATGCGCTGCGCGACGCCGTGGCGCGCGCCGCAGCCGGGCCGCGGCAGGGCGACGGGATGCCGCAGCGGGAAGCGAGTCAGCCGGCGTCCATTGCGGACGGCGAGCCTGCTGCCGTGGCGTCTTCGGCCAACGCCGGGCCGCCGCCGGTGACCGGCTTGGAGCTGCCGGTGCTCGATCCGGCTGCCTTCGGACGCACCGCCGCTTACTTGTCGCCCAAGGTGCTCGCTTCTCATCTCCAAACCATCGCCGGGCGCGGCGAAGCTTTGTTGCGCGCGCTGCACGCGCCGGGTGCCCTCGCGAGCACCGTGGCCGACCTTTCCGCGGCGGCGCACACGCTCGCGGGCAGCGCGGGCATGTTCGGCTTCGAGCGCCTTTCCGCCGTGGCCCGTGGTTTCGAGCACGCAATCCAGACAAGCGCCCCGGACGCGCAGACGTTCGCTGATGGCCTTGCCGCCGCGATCAAGGCTTCGCTGCTGGAAATGCCTGCCCTCGTGCCGCCCGACGCGGCCGAGGCGGACCGCACCCATGAAGCCGAGGCGCTATCATGCGATCTCGGAAACGAAAGGTGAGCGGCGTCCTGCGGGTCTATGCCCTACGACCCGTAGCCGCGCAGCGCGCTCGGAAAGCTTTTGCCGCGAAAGCCCATCACCGCGGCCATTGGGTCGGTGTCCCAGTAATTGGCTGCGGCCGCATCCGCTTGGCAGGCAAAGGCGCCGTCCGAAGCGTGCCCATACCGTTCCTCGCCGGGCTTGAAGAAGTATCCGGCGTAGCGTTCCGCCCACACCACCGCGCCCGGTCCGCAGGCCGCCCGCGCCTCGTTCTCGGAGTCGAAGGTCCGCAACGGCCCGAGCATCAGCTCGGCGTCGGCCGCGCCCGAGTTGCCGGCCGCCACCGCCATGCCCGACTGCAGGATCAGCCCGGCCAGGCCGAGCGTCCACCAGCTCATGCCCGCATTGGCCCACGCGCCCGCCGGACCGCGTCCTGCCACCCGGCGCGGCGGCGGCTGCGGGCGGGGTCGTCCGACCGTGGCGCGAACCGCCGCTCCGCATACCAGGCCCTGGCGAACTCTCCCGGCTCCGGGTACACGCCCGCGTCCAGGCCGGCCAGGTAGGCCGCCCCGAGCGCCGTGGTTTCCAGGCAACGCGGACGGTCCACCGGCATGTCGAGCGTGTCCGCCAGGAACTGCATCGTCCAATCGGACGCGCTCATGCCGCCATCGACCCGCAGCACCCCGGCGCCCGCCTCCAGGCGGGCATCCTGCAGATCGGAGCGCATCGCCTCCATCAGATCCTGGGTCTGGTGCGCCACGCATTCCAGCGCCGCCCGCGCCAGCTCCGCCCGCCCGGTGCTGCGCGTCAGCCCGGTCAGGATGCCGCGCGCATCCGGGTCCCAATGCGGCGCTCCCAGCCCGACAAACGCGGGCACGAGATACACGTCCTGCGCCGGGTCGGCGGCGGCGGCCAGCACGCCGGTTTCGGCAGCGTGCGCGATGAGGCCGAGGCCGTCCCGCAGCCATTGCACCGCGGCGCCGGCGACGAAGATTGCCCCTTCCAGCGCATAGGTGCGCCGCCCCGCCCGCTGCAGCGCAACCGTGGTCAGCAGGCGGTGCGCGGACGGCACCGGCTGCTCCCCGGTGTGCAGCAACGCGAAGCAGCCGGTGCCGTAGGTGGACTTCACGGCGCCGGGCGAAACACAGCCTTGGCCGATCAGCGCCCCCTGCTGGTCCCCCACCATCGCCCGCACCGGCAGCGCCGCGCCCAGGTGCCCCGGCAACGCGGTGCCGAAAAGGCCGCTGCTGTCCCGCACCTCCGGCAGCACGGCGGCCGGGATGCGGAACAGCGCCAGCAGCTCCGGGTCCCACTCGCCCGTGTGGATGTCGAGCAGCATGGTGCGGGACGCGTTAGTGGCGTCCGTCGCGTGCACCGCCCCGTCCGTGAGGCGCCACAGCAGATAGCTGTCCACGGTCCCGAACGCGAGCCGCCCGGCCGCCGCGGCGTCCCGCGCGCCCGGCACGTTGTCCAGCAGCCAGGTCAGCTTGGTGGCTGAGAAATAAGGGTCGAGCAGCAGCCCGGTGCGCGCCTGCACCGCCGCGCCGTGGCCATCGGCCTCCAGCGCGGCGCAGGCGGCGGCCGTGCGCCGGTCCTGCCACACGATCGCCCGGTGCACGGCGCGGCCCGTGGCGCGGTCCCACAGCACAACCGTTTCACGCTGGCTGGCGATCCCGACCGCCGCGACCTGCTCCGCCGTGATCCCGGCCTGCCGCAGCGCCGCGCGCGCGGTGGACAAGGTGGTGCGCCACAGGTCCTCCGGGTCGTGCTCGACCCAGCCCGGCTGCGGGTAGTGTTGTGGGAACTCTTCCGAGGCCTGCGCGACCGGCTCGACGCCGGGACCGAACACCATTGCGCGGGACGACGACGTGCCCTGATCCAGGGCGAGCACATAGGTGGCCATGGGCCTACACCCCTTCAAAGCCTCCGCCCCCTTTCCCACCCGGCGGGAAAGGGGGCAGGGCGGCGTCAGCTCCGCTTCGGCGGCGTCGCGGGCCAGCTCTTGATCAGCGCGTCATAGTCCACCGTCTGGCCCGGCGGCTTCTCGTTCGCCAGCTTGCGCTGCGGCGCGACCGTGCCGGCGGCCTCGGCCTTTTTATACCAATCCTCCGCCGACGTGCGCGGGTTCAGCTTCGGCCCGCAATCGCCCTGGACCTTTGACCGCTCCAGCCGCTCCATGACGCTGTCTTGCGCCGCCGCGAGGGCGTTCATGGCTTCCTGCGGCGTCTTGGTGCCGGCGGCGGCGTCGCCGATGTTCTGCCACCAAAGCTGCGCCAGCCGCGGGTAGTCCGGGACGTTGTTGCCGGTGGGGGTCCACTGCACCCGCGCCGGGCTGCGGTAGAACTCGATCAGCCCGCCCAGTTGCGGCGCCCGGTCCGTGAAGGACTGGTGCCAGATGTCGCTTTCGCGGATGAAGGTCAGGCCGACGTGGCTTTTCTTCAGGCTGACGCTCTTGGACACGCAGAACTGGGCATACAGCCAGGCCGCGCTGCGCCGGTCGAGCGGCGCCGATTTCAGCATGGTCCAGGAGCCGACATCCTGGTAGCCGAGCTTCATGCCGTCCTTCCAGTAGCTGCCCTTGGGCGACGGCGCCATGCGCCACTTGGGCGTGTTGTCGGCATTCATCACCGGAAGGCCCGGCTTCACCATGTCGGCGGTGAAGGCGGTATACCAGAAGATCTGCTGCGCCACGTTGCCCTGGGACGGCACCGGCCCCGACTCGCTGAAGGTCATGCCCGGCGCCTGCGGCGGCGCATACTTCTTCAGCCATTCCAGATACTTGGTAACGGCATAGACCGAAGCCGGGCCGTTCACGTCGCCGCCGCGGGCGATGTCGCTGCCGACCGGGCGGCAGCCCTCCATGCGGATGCCCCATTCATCCACCGGCAGGCCGTTCGGCAGGCCCTTGTCGCCATTCCCCGCCATGGACAGCCATGCGTCGGTGAAGCGCCAGCCGAGCGAAGGATCCTTCTTGCCGTAGTCCATGTGGCCGTAAACGCGGACGCCATCGACCTCCTTGACCTCGTTGGTGAAGAACTCGGCGATGTCCTCGTAGGCCGACCAGTTGGTGGGGACGCCCAGCTCGTAGCCATACTTGGCCTTGAACGCCGTCTTGAACGCCGGGCGGGTGAACCAATCGTAGCGGAACCAATAAAGGTTCGCGAACTGCTGCGTCGGGAGCTGATACAGCTTCTTGTCCGGCCCCGTCGTGAATGACAGGCCGATAAAGTCCTCCAGGTCGAGGCCGGGGTTTGTGACCGCCTTGCCCTCGCCGGCCATAAAATCGGACAGCGGCACGGTCTGATTGTAGCGGGAATGGGTGCCGATGAAGTCGCTGTCGTTGACCCACATGTCATACAGCCTGCGGCCCGACTGCATCTCGGTCTGGATCTTCTCGACGACATCGCCTTCCTGGATGACGTCGTGCTTGACCCGGATGCCGGTAATCTCCGAGAAGGCCTGCGCCAGCGTGCGGCTTTCATACTCGTGCGTGGTCAACGTTTCCGAAACCACGCTGATGTCCATGCCCGCGAACGGCTTCGCCGCGTCCGCGAACCATTGCATCTCGCGCATCTGCTCGTCCTTGCCGAGCGTCGAAGGCTGGAACTCGTTGTCCACCCATTTGCGCGCGGCATCCATGCCCTGCCCATATGACCGCCGGGTGCTCAGCACCAGGGCGGCTGCGGCAGACCCTGCCAGTAGATCACGACGTTTCACGCTCATTTCCTTCCCTTTGCCCGCTCAATGCGGGACGGTTGTTGTGCACTATGCGTAGCGGAACATTGCCGCCCCGAACAGGACCGAAGCGCCGAGCGCCGGCCACACGCCCTCTCCACCTAGGCCGATCCACAGGACGTGGATCACGGCCGCGCCCAGCAGCGACACGAACAGCCGGTCGCCGCGCGTGGTGGGAAAGCGCAGGATGCCTCGGCGCGGCGCCTCCGGCCGCAGCAGCGCGAGCGCGGTCATGCCCGCCAGCGTCGCGGCCAGCAGTGCGAAGAACGCCGCCGTTTGCCAGGTCCACGCCATCCAGGAGAAATCCGGCATCACTCGCGTCCCAGGGCGAAGCCCCACATGCTACACGCGACCAAGGGCGAAGCCCTTGGCGATGTGGTTGCGCACGAACCAGATCACGAGCGCGCCGGGCAGCAGCGTCAAGACGCCGGCCGCCGCCAGCAGGCCCCAGTCCATGCCGGCTGCCGAGATGGTTCGCGTCATGATGGCCGCGATCGGCTTTGCGTTCACCGTGGTGAGGGTCCGCGCTAGCAGCAGCTCGACCCAGGAGAACATGAAGCAGAAAAACGCGGCCACGCCGATGCCGTTGGCGATCAGCGGCAGGAAGATGCGCCCGAAGAAGCGGGGGAAGGAATAGCCATCGATCTGCGCGGTCTCGTCGATCTCGCGCGGCACGGCCGACATGAACCCTTCCAGAATCCACACCGCGAGCGGCACATTGAACAGGCAGTGCGCGAGTGCGATGGCCCAGGGCGTATCGAACAGGCCAACCGCCGAGTACAGGTTGAAGAACGGCAGCGCAAACACCGCCGGGGGCGCCATGCGGTTCGACAGCAGCCAGAAGAACAGGTGCTTGTCGCCGAGAAAGCGGTAGCGGCTGAACGCATACGCTGCCGGCAGCGCGCAGGCGAGCGACAAAGCCGTGTTGATGACCACGTAAGTCAGCGAGTTGATGTAGCCCGAGTACCAAGACGGGTCTGTGAAGATGCGGACGTAGTTCGCAAGCGTCGGCGCATGCGGCCAAAGCGAAACGCCGGCCGTGATCTCCGTGTTCGTCTTGAAGCTCATGTTCACCAGCCAGTAGATCGGCAGGCTGAGCGCCAGCAGGTAGGTCAGCAGAATCGCCCGGCGCGCATTCACGGCGTCGGCTCCCGCGCGGCGTCAAGCTGCGTCATCGCGGTGAAGAACACCCAGCACACCAGCAGCGTCATCAGGTTGTAGACAAGGCTCATCGCCGCCGCTTTGCCGAGATCGAACTGGCCGAGCGCCAGCTTCACGAGGTCGATGGACAAAAAGGTCGTCGAGTTGCCGGGGCCGCCGCCGGTGACGACGAACGGCTCGGTGTAGATCATGAAGCTGTCGATGAAACGCAGCAGCACGCCGATCACCAGCACGCGCTTGAGCTTCGGCAGCTCGATGTTGCGGAACACCGCCCAGCGCCCGGCGCCGTCGATGCGCGCCGCCTGGTAGTAGGCGTCCGGGATCGCCCGCAGCCCGGCATAGCACAGCAGCGCCACCAGCGACGTCCAATGCCACACGTCCATGACGATCACCGTGAACCACGCGGCGGTGGCGTTTCCAGCGTAGTTGTAGTCGATGCCGAGCCCGTTCACCGCGGCGCCGAACAGCCCGATGTCGGCCCGGGCGAACACCTGCCAGATCGTCCCCACCACGTTCCACGGCACCAGCAGCGGCAGCGCCATGACCACCATCGTGACCGCAAGCTGCCACCCGCCGCGCGGCATGCACAACGCCACCAAGATGCCGAGCGGCACCTCGATGGCGAGGATCACGGCGGAGAACACGAGGTTGCGCCCGAGTGCCGCCAGGAACCGGCCGCCCAACTCGCTCGTGGGGTCCAGCAGTTCGCGGAACCAGCCCATGCCGTTCCAGAAGAACTGGTTGTTGCCGAAGCTGTCCTGCACCGAGTAGTTCACCACCGTCATCAGTGGCAGCACGGCCGAGAACAGCACAACGGCGAACACCGGCAGCACCAGCAGCCAGGCACGGTCGTCCCTGGGCTTCATAGCGGCGCCATCAGCCGGTCGTCCGAATAAACGTGGATGCGCGACGGCTCGATCCGCAGCCGCGCTTCGGTTCCCTGGATCGCCGCATTTGCCGCTACCCGCGCCACCAGCGGATGCCGGCCGAGCCGCACGCGCGCCAGCCGCACGCGCCCGAGGTCGTCGATGCGATCCACCTGCACCGGCAGGCCCTCCGCGGCCAGCTCGGCGAAGTCTGGGCGCACCCCCACCTGCACTCGCCCGGCCGGCGCAGCGTACTGCCCGGCCAGGGCCAGCGTGTAACCGTCCACCCGCGCTTCCGCGCCTGCCACGGTCGCCGGCAGCAGGTTCATGCCGGGCGAGCCGATGAAATGGCCCACAAAGGTGTGGTCCGGCCGGTCGAACAGCTCCGCTGGCGTGCCGACCTGCAGCACCTGGCCGCCATTCATCACTACCACCTGGTCGGCAAAGGTCAGCGCCTCCGTTTGGTCATGCGTGACATAGATCATCAGCAGGTCGAGGGCGCGGTGCACCGCCTTGAGCTTGGAGCGCAGTTCCCATTTGAGGCCGGGGTCGATCACCGTCAGCGGCTCGTCGAACAGCACCGCAGCCACGTCCTGCCGCACCAAACCGCGGCCGAGCGAGATTTTCTGCTTGGCATCGGCCGAAAGGTTGCGGGCCGGGCGCTCCAGCACGTCCAGCAGGCCGAGCATGGAAGCGGTTTTCCTCACCTGCGCCGAAACCTCCGCCGCCCCCATGCCGCGGTTGCGCAGCGGAAAGGCGAGGTTTCCCGCAACCGTCATGGTGTCGTAGATCACTGGGAACTGGAACACCTGGGCGATGTTGCGCCGCTCGGTCGGCAGCGCCGTCACGTCCCGGCCATCGAACAGCAGCCGCCCCACCGTCGGCTGCACCAGGCCGGAGATGATGTTGAGCAGCGTTGTCTTGCCGCAGCCGCTGGGTCCGAGCAGCGCATACGCCTTGCCCTGCTCCCACACGAGATGCAGCGGGCGCAGCGCGTAGTCCGCGTCCGTCTTCGGCCGCGGCCCGTAGGCGTGGGCGATGCCGTCGAGCGTGATCTGCGCCATCAGGCCACCGCCTCCGCCATCGGCTGCTCCGCCGCCGGCACGAACTGGCCGGCGCCGTCGAACGCCATCACCTGCGAAGGGTGGACATGCACCTGCACCGCTTGCCCCGGCGGCAGGTCCACGACGCCGGGCAGCAGCGCCACCCAGGTTTCCGCCCCGATATCGACGTGCACGAAGCTTTCGGACCCGGTGATCTCCGTCACCGACACCCGGCCCTCGAACCCCAGGCGGCCCGGCGGCGGCGGGCCGAGCGACAAATGCTCGGCACGGAAGCCGAGCCGGGCAGCGCCGGGCGCCAATCCTGGCAGCACGTCGGCGTCCAGCTCGTTCAACGGCGGATCGCTGAACACCCGCGCCGCTTCCAGCGTGTTCGGCCGCCGGTATACCTCCGCGGTCGGCCCGCTCTGGGTCACGCGGCCTTCCCACAAGGTCGAGGTTCGGCCGCCGAGCAGCAGCGCCTCCATCGGCTCCGTCGTGGCATAAACCAGGATGGCGCCGGTCCGGGCGAACAAGGGGGGCAACTCCTCCCGTAGCTCCTCGCGCAGCTTGTAGTCGAGGTTGGCCAGCGGCTCGTCGAGCAGCACCAGCGACGCGCGCTTCACCAGCGCCCGCGCGATGGCGGTTCGCTGCTGCTGCCCGCCGGACAACTGGCCCGGCAGCCGGCGCAGCAGCGGCTCCAGCCGCAGCAGCCGCGCCGCTTCCGCCACCCGCGCGTCCCGCTCGGCCCGCGGCAGCCCGGCGATGCGCAGCGGGGAGGCGATGTTCTCGTAAACCGAAAGCGTGGGGTAGTTCACGAACTGCTGGTAAACCATCGCCACCGAGCGCCGCCGCACCGGCACGCCCGTCACGTCGTCGCCGTCCAGCAGGATGCAGCCCCGGTCCGGCCGGTCCAGCCCGGCCATCACCCGCATCAGGGACGTCTTGCCCGACAGGGTCGGACCCAGCAGCACGTTCAGCGTCCCGCGCTCCAGTGTAAGCGACACGGCGTCCAGCACGGTCGCGCCGGGCACGCCGAGGCCGACATCCTGCAGCACCAGGCTCACGCCACGGCCGCCCTGTCGGGCGCGCGGGCGGCCGCCATGGCGGCGTCCAACGCCTCGATCTGCTGCGCGCCCAGCCGCAGCCCCAGCTTGGACCGGCGCCACACCACGTCCGCGGCGCGCGTCGCCCATTCCTCGCGCATGAGGTAATCCACCTCCGCCTGCGTCAGCCCGGCGCCGAAATCGCGTCCCATGGCCTCCATGCTCCCGGCCTCCCCGACCAGCGCGGCGGCGCAGGTGCCGTAGGCGCGGACCAGGCGCCGGGCGAGGGCGGGCGGCAGGAATGGCGCGCGGGCGGACAGCCGCGCCACCTCCGCGTCGAACCCGTCCGGCGGGAAGTCGCCGCCGGGCAGGGGCGCCGATGCGGTCCAGCCGGAGGCAAGGCCCTGCGCCGCGGGCAGATGCGGGGCGAGCCGCGCCAGCGCCGCCTCCGCCAACCGCCGGTAGGTGGTGATCTTGCCGCCGAACACCGACAGCACGGCGCCGCCGCCGCCAGGAGCTTCAAGCTTCAAAACGTAGTCCCGCGTCGCTTCCTGCGCCGCCGAAGCGCCGTCGTCATACAGCGGGCGCACGCCGGAATAGGACCAGACGACTTCATCGGGTGTCACGGGCTTGACGAAATACTCGCTCGCGGCACGGCAGATATAGCCGATCTCCTCCGCCGTCGCGTGCACGTCTGCCGGGTCGCCCTTGTAGTCGAAGTCCGTGGTGCCGATCAGGGTGAAGTCGGTTTCATACGGGATGGCGAAGAAGATGCGGCCGTCGGCGTTCTGGAAGATGTAGCAGCGGTCATGCTCGTAAATACGGCGCACCACGACGTGGCTGCCCTGGACCAGCCGCACCGTGGCGGGCGCGTTGGAGCGCATCACGGTGGACAGCACCTCCCCCACCCACGGCCCGGCCGCGTTCACCAGCGCGCGCGCCCGCGCCGTGCGCCGCCCGCCGTGCTCATCCGTAAGCGTCAGTGCCCAGCCATCCCCGTCCCGCACCGCGGACGCGACCCGCGTGCGCGTCAGCACGGCGGCGCCCCGGTCCGCGGCGTCCCGCGCGTTCAGCACGACCATGCGGCTATCCTCCACCCAGCAATCCGAATACTCGAACGCCAAGGTGAACTCGGGCTTCAGCGGCACGCCGGCCGGGTCGTGGCGCAGCTGGACGGTGCGGGTCTTGGGCAGCAAGCGCCGCCCGCCCAGGTGGTCATACAGGAATAGCCCGGCGCGCAGCAGCCAGGCCGGACGCTGCCCCCGGTTGTGCGGCAGCACGAAGCGCAGCGGCCAAACGATGTGCGGCGCCATGCGCCAGATGACCTCGCGCTCCAGCAGCGCTTCGCGCACCAAGCGGAATTCCCGGTGCTCCAGGTAGCGTAGCCCGCCGTGGATCAGCTTGGTGGACGCGGAGGAAGTTCCGCCGCCCAGGTCCGCCTGCTCGCACAGCAGCACCGACCAGCCGCGCCCGGCGGCGTCCCGCGCGATGCCGCAGCCGTTGATGCCGCCGCCGATCACCGCAAGATCGTATTGCCGCTCCGCTTCCACCCTGCGCCTTCGATTTGTTCGCACGGCAGCGTATTCCGTCCCTATCCGAACATCAAGGCGAACATTCGCTGCCCGAGCGCCCCGAGCCCGGTGCTCAGTCATCCGGCTCCACCGGGCCTCCCGCTTCCACCACCTCCACGCCGTGCAACCGGCACAGCTCGGCGGCGGCGGGGTCGAGCCGGTCGGTCACAAGCGTGTCCACCTCCGACAGGTGCGCCACTCGGACCGGCGCCTGCCGGGCGAACTTGCTGCTGTCCGTGACCAGCACCACGCGGCGGGCGTGCTCGATGATGGCGCGGCTGACCCTCACTTCCCGCAGGTCGAAGTCGAGCAGCGTCCCGTCCGCGTCGATGGCGGAGGTGCCGATCACCGCGATGTCCACCCGGAACTGGTTGATCAGCTCCACCGTCGCCGCGCCCGTCACGCCGCCGTCCGAGCGGCGCACCGCGCCGCCGGCCATCACCACCTCGATCGCCGGGCGGCGATACAGTTCCACCGCGACGTGCAGGTTGTTGGTGATCACCAGCAGCCCTTCATGTCGGGCAAGCGCGCGGGCGACCTCTTCCGTCGTGGTTCCGATGTTGATGAACAAGGACGACTGCGCGGGCACGAGCCGGGCCGTGGCTTCCCCGATCAGCCGCTTGTGCGGCTGCGCTACCAGGCGGCGGGCGTCGTAGGCGAGGTTCTGCACGCCCGATGCGATCATGGCGCCGCCGTGCACCCGGGTCAGCATGCGCTGCCCGCACAGGTCATGCAGGTCGCGGCGGATGGTCTGCGGCGTCACGCCGAACCGCCCGGCCATGTCATCCACGCCCACCCGGCCGGTCTCGCGGGCGAGCGCGATGATCTCGGATTGACGACGGGACGACGTGCTCACGCTGGGTGCTCCGAACTGCCGCGGCCGCATTGTCCATGGGATCGGCAGCCGTGCCAACTCGATCGGGGCCGGGCCGCCCCTGCCAAGCGGCAAGCCCCGGGGTTAGCTGGACAGGGGTTCCGCCACGTTTTCGAGCGATTGGCCCTGCGCGTCGATCCCCAAGGCCAGCTCCGTGGCCGCGGCGGCGAGCATCAGCGCGGCGGCGGCGGCATAGCCGCCGGCCACGAACCAGGACTGCCCGGTGTCGATCAGGCGGCCGAAGATCCAGGGCGCGACGATGCCCCCGACTGCGGTTCCGATCGCGTAGAACAGGGCAATGGCAAGCGACCGGGCTTCCAGCGGAAAGATCTCGCTCGCCGTCATGTAGGCGGAACTCGCGGCGGCGGACGCCACGAAGAAGATGGCCATCCACGCGAAGGTCTGCGTCCAGGCGGTGAGCACGCCGCTGCCGAACAGCGCCGCGACAACGATCAGCAGCACGCCGCTCAGGCCGTAGGTCGCCGTGATCATCTTGCGGCGGCCGATCGAGTCGAACAACGGGCCGATCACGATCGGGCCGAGGAAGTTGCCCGCCGCCAAGGGCAGGATGTAAAGCCCGGTGCGCTCGTTCGGCACCTGGTAGAACGTCGCGAGCACCAGGCCGTAGGTGAAGAACACCGCGTTGAACAGGAACGCCTGCGCGGTCATCAGCACCACGGCCAGCAGGCTGCGGGCACGGAACTTGCCAAACATGGCCTTGAAGATCGGCGCCAACCCGACATGGGGCTGCGGGCGCAGCTTCAGCGTTTTCGCCTCCGGCTCCGGCAGGTCCCGGCCGGTGTCGCGCTTCACCCGCGCCTCGATCTCGCGCAGCGTGTCGTCGGCCTCCTGCTGGCGGGCATGGGTGACCAGCCAGCGCGGGCTTTCCGGCACGAAGCGACGCAGGAACACCACGAAGATGCCGAGCACGCCGCCAATGCCGAAGCCAATGCGCCAGCCCAGGTCCAGCCCGACCAGGGTGCCCCCGAGCAGCAGCAGCGACCCGGCGGCGCCGGCGGCCGCGCCGAACCAATAGCTGCCGTTCACGATCATGTCGATGCGGCCGCGCAGCCGGGCCGGGATCAGCTCGTCGATGGCCGAGTTGACCGAAGCGTAGCCGCCGCCGATGCCGATGCCGGTCAGCAGCCGGAAGGCAGCGAAGCTCCAGCCGTTCCAGCTCAGCGCCGTCAGGATCACGCCGACGAAGTAAAGCCCAAGCGTGACGTTGAACAGCGGACGACGGCCGACGCGGTCGGTGAGCCAGCCGAAGAACACCGCGCCGGACACCGCCCCCACCACGTAGCAGGACGCGATGGCGCCGACCTGTTCGGACGACAGGGCCAGGGTCCGCTTGTCCTGCAGCACCGGGCCGATCGAGCCGACGATCGTCACCTCCAGCCCGTCCAGCACCCAGGTGATGCCCAAGGCCGCAATCACCAGCAGGTGGAAGCGGCTGAACGGCAGCCGGTCGAGGCGCGCAGGGATGTCGGTCTCGATTTCCCGCGCGTCCGTCATGGGGCACGGCCGGCAGGCTGGCCCCTTCCTACGGCCCGGAAGCGGATGGGGGCAGCCGCCGCCGTGAGCATAGGCCTCCGCCGGCCGGGCCGGGCGGCCTGCTCGCAGCGGGGAAGGAAGCCAGTACGAGCCATGCGGCGCATCCTATTGTCGTTGGAGTGGAGCAAATGACCCGATGCGTCCGGCCGCATCATCGCGATGCCAACCGCTGCTCGTAAGCCTGAACGAAGCGCGTCGCCGGGAACAGCAGCGCGAAGTAGATCAACGCGACCACCGTGTAAACCTCAAGGGGACGGTAGGTGTCCGCAGTGATCAACGTGCCCTGGTAAAGCAGGTCGGGCACCGCAATCGTCGAAACGAGAGACGTGTTCTTGAGCTGGATGATGGACTGGTTCATGAAGGGCGGCACCATGCGCCGCACAGCCTGCGGCAGCACCACCAAACGCATGACGTGCCGACGCCGCAGCCCCAGCGCCCGCGCGGCGTCCCACTGCCCCGCCTCGATCGACACGATGCCGCCGCGGAAGATTTCGGCGTAGAACGCGCCCGTGTACAACGAAAGCACCGCGGTTGCGGCGACGGTCGCCGGGATCTGCACACCCAGGATCACCGGCAGCGCGTAATAGAACCAGATAATCTGGACCAGCAGCGGCGTGCACCGGAACGCCTCGATCAACCCCACCAGCGGTGCGTTGACGAGACGGGATTTCGACAGCCGCGCCAGCCCGACCAGCAACCCGACCACCAAGCCGAGCAGGATCGTGCCCACCGTGTAGGCCAGGGTGACGAGCACGCCGGACATGAATAACGGCGCGTAGCGCCACAGGAACCCGAAGCTCCATTGGTAGGCCACCCGGCGTTCGACGCTTTTAAAAGCTCAGCTCGGACGGCAGGTCATCCGGCTTCACGCCCAACTGCTCAAGCCCGGCCAGCATCCATTCCCGGATCTGGCCGGTGCCGCGGTTGTAATCGAGCCAGGCGTCCAGCACCTCCCGGAAGCGCGTGTCGGCCTCACGCTGGAGGCCCAGGCTGCTCGGCAGCGCCACCGTGGGACGGCCAAGCAGGTGATACGGCCCTAGGCCCGAGTTCTTGCCCACGGCGGCTAGCCCCAGCAGCCCCGCCAGGATGTCCACGTCCACCCGGCCGGATTGCAGCGCCAGGATGCACTCGTCGCGCGTCTTGAACCCGGTGAGCTGCGCCTTGGGGGCGAACCGGTGCGCGCAGGTGTCGTGCAAGGAGCCGATGTCGAACGCCACCCGGATGTCGGGCTTGTTGATGTCGTCCCACGTCTTGGGATTGAAGCCCTTCTTCGCCAGGCAGCCGAACGGGTTGATGATCGCCGGGCGGGTGAAGCCGATGGCGAGCGCGCGCTGCGGCGTCGGGTTCAAGGCGAAGGCGAGGTCGATCTTGTTGGATTGCAGGTCGAGCACCGAGTTGCCGTAAGTGGATTCGACGTATTCCAGCTTGGCGCCGAACACGTCCGCGATGCTCTTGGCCATCTCGATGGAAGCGCCGCTCCAGGCGCCCGTCATCAGGTCCTTGCGGAAATATGGCAGCTCGCCGGGCAAGGCCGCGACCCGCAGCGCCTTGGTGCGCCCGATGCGCTCAAACGTGCTTTCCCGGCTGTCCTGCGCCTGCGCCTGCGCCGCCGCGGCCACGCCGGCCACCGGCAGCGCCGCCATTGTTGCCGCGAGGGATCGGCGAGTTCGGCTGGTCATGGCATGCTCCTTTCCGTTGTGCTCGCAGCAAGGCCGGCCTGAGCGGGTGCGCGCCGCGTTGCCCCTCGCCGGAACCGCGCCGGGTCGAACGGCGCCACCGGAATTTCGGGCGGCCGGCCGGCAACTAACTGCGCCGCCACGCGCGCCGTCCGGGCGGCGGCGACCAGCCCGATGTGGCCGTGGCCGAACGCATACACCACGTCCGGCGTGGCATGCGCCCGGCCCAAGCAAGGCAGGCCATCCGGCAGGCTGGGCCGGTGCCCCATCCATACCTTGACCCGGCCGGCCGGCAACGTGCGCGGCAGGCCGGGGAAGCACCGCAGGAGGTGGTCGCGCAGCACCTCCGCCCGCCGCCAGTCCGGCGCGGCCTCCAGGCCCGCGATCTCCACCTGACCGGCGCATCGCAGCCCGCCCTCCGTCATCGTGATCGCCATCTTGCCGTCGGACGGCATCAGCGGCAGCGTCGGGCCGGCTTCCGGATCGCTCAGCACCGCATGGTAGCCGCGCTCGCTTTGGAGCGGCACGCGATCCCCGGCCGCGGCGGCGAGCGCCTTTGAGTGGACGCCCGCGCTGACAACCGCGGCGTCGCAGGCCAGCGTGCCGCCGTCGGTTTCCACGCCGCGCAAGCGGCCGCCTTCGATCCTGAACCCGGTCGCGCGCCGCCGCTCCATTACGGCGCCGTCCCGCCGGGCCAGGGCCGCCATGGCCGCGACGTATGCGCCGGGGTCGCGGCAATGCCCGGCCTCCTCGATCAGCACGCCGAAACGGTAGCGCCGGTCCAGCGCCGGCTCGCGCTGGCGCATCTCGTCCTCGTCCAGCTCAAGCCAGCCTATGCCGACGGAAGCGCGGATGCGGAATGCCATCGCTTCGGCTTCAAAGGTGGCGCGGTCCGGGTAGACGTACATCAGGCCCCGCTGCTCGATCAGGTGGCCCACCCCGGCCTCCTCCGCCAGCTTGCGGTGCAGCGCCGGGGCGTCCAGCAGCAACGGCCGCAGGGCCTGGGCGGCACGGGCCACCCGCGCCTCGGTCCAACCGGCGAGGAGGTAGCGCAGCAGCCAGGGCGTTGCGCGCGGCAGGGCCCGCCACCGGATCGACAGCGGCCCGAGCGGATCGGCCAGGTAGCGCGGCACCTTGCGCCACGTTCCCGGCCCGGCCGGCGGGATCACCGACATCGTCGAAAGCCAGCACCCGTTGCCGTAGCTGGCCGCCTGCTCGCCGCCGGGCTCGCCGGGTTCGATCATCGTGACCTGGTGCCCGTCGCGCATCAGTTCGAGCGCGGCTGCCGCCCCCACCGCGCCCGCGCCGATCACGGCGACATGCCGGCTCAAGCGGCCACCCGCCTAGACAACCTGGTTCCGCAAAGCCGCGCCGCCTCGCCAAAGGCGGCCGAGGTTCTCCATCAGAACCTCGACCACGTTGTCCTCATAGCTGCGCGTTTCGCCGCCGAGGTGGGACGTGATGAACACGCCCGGCGCCGTCCAGAGCGGGGAGGCGGCCGGCAGCGGCTCCTCCGCCACGACGTCCAGGGCCGCACCCGCGATCCCGCCGGACTGCAGCGCCGCGATCAGGTCGCCTTCCACCACGCAGCCGCCCCGCGCCACGTTGACCAGATAGGCCGACGGCTTCATGCGCCCGAACGCCGCGGCGTCCATGAGGCCCGTCGTGTCCGCGGTGAGCGGGCAGGCGAGCGCCGCGAAGTCCGCCCTGGGCAGCAGCGCCGGCAGATCCGCGAAGTTGTGCACGGCGTCCGCCCCCTCGGCGCCCTTCGCCGGGTCTTGCCGGACGCCGATCACGGTCATCTCGAAGGCTTTCGCAAGCCGCGCCAGGCGCCCGCCGATGCCCCCGAGGCCGACCACCAGCAGGGTCTTGCCGGTCAGCTCGTCTTCCCGGTCGGCGGGGTTGCCCGCCATGGGGCGCCAATGCCGGCGCTTTTGGTTGTCCCATGCTTCCGGCAAGCGCCGGGCCAGGGCCAGGATCAACGCCATCGCGTGGTGCGCCACGGCCCGGGCGTTCACGCCTCGCGCGCTTGCCAGGCGGACGCCCTTTGCGCGCAGCGCCGCCTGGTCGAACTGGTCCACGCCCGCGCTGACCGACTGGATGAATGTCAGCCTCGGTGCGCCAGCGAGCAGGTCGTTGCGCCACAGGTTCGACACCACCACGACATCCGCTTCCGCCACGCGCTGCTTGAAATCGGCGGCGTTGCGGACCTCGACGACATGCAAGCCGGGGTGCGCGGCATCCAAGCGCGACTTGAGCTGATAAGCCGGGTGGGCGATGCAGATCGTGAGATGTTCCCGGGCCGGCAGCATCAACCGTCACTCCTGCTGACCTGAACCTGCCCTGTGGGATGATGGGCCTTTGATCGTTGGAGAAATCTGCACAACCGACCGGCTTGCCGCATTCCACCGCCCCGCCCTATCCCAAAGGATTACAGGATGAGGCTGGGCCATAGAGACCGATGGCGCAAGCAGGAACAGGCGGTGCGCCGCGCCTTCAAGGCAGCCAAAGGGCTTTGTCAGCCTGGGACCGCAATCCTTGGGGACACAGTCCTGAGCAGGAGCCCAAGCTCGTGCGGCGCCTGCGGCCGGGCGAGCAGGAAACCCTGCGCCGCGTCACAGCCCACCTGGCGCAGGAACGCAAGCTGCGCATCATGTTCCACCCCCTCCGCCACCACCCGCTTGCCGAGCGCGTGGCCGAGGCTCACCATGGCCTGCACCACCGCCTCGTCCTCCGGATCGCAGCCGATCTCCTGCACAAAGGAGCGGTCGATCTTGATCTTCGCCACCGGCAGGCGCCGGAGGGAAGCGAGCGAGCTGTAGCCCGTCCCGAAGTCATCCAGCGCCAAGCGGATGCCGCGCGCTGCGAGGCCGAGCAAGGCCCGGTCAATCGTGCCCTCGGAGCGTTCCATGAACAGGCTCTCCGTGATCTCCAGCTCAAGCCCGCGCGGGTCGAGGCCGCTTGCGCGCAGGGCGTCGTCGATCTCCTGCAGGAAGCCGTCGTGGCGCAGTTGCGCAGGCGACAGGTTGACCATCATCACGAGTTGGAGGCCCTCGTCCTGCCAGGCCCTCGCCTGCCGGCACGCCTCGCCCAGCACCCAGGCGCCGAGCGGGCGGATCAGGCCGCTCGCCTCGGCCACGGGGATGAACTCGCCCGGCAGCACCAGCCTGCGCTCCGGGTGACGCCAGCGCACCAGCGCTTCCACGCTGTCCACGCGGCCGGTCCTGAGATCGACCTGCGGCTGGTAGTGCAGAACGAACTCTCCCTTGTCGAGCGCGGCGCGCAGCTCGCGCTCAAGCCGTCCCCGCGCCTGCACCTCGGTGTCCATGGACGGCGCAAAGGCGCTGAACCGGCCACGGCCGTCCTGCTTGGCCTTGTAAAGCGCCAGGTCGGCTTTCCTGATCAACTCGTCGGCCTGGTCAGCCTCTCCCTCCGACAGCGCAATCCCGACGCTGGCCGAGACGTGCACCTCCTGCCCCGCCAACACGAATGGCCCGGCGAGCGTGTCGATCAAACGTTGCGCCAGCGCCGCCTCTCCGCTTCCCGCCAGGCCGGGCTGCACGACGGCGAACTCGTCCCCGCCAAGGCGGGCCAGCGTGTCGCCGGGACGCAGCGCCTTTCTGAACCGCTCGGCGGCCGCGCGCAGCAACCCGTCGCCTGCCGGGTGGCCCAGCGTGTCGTTGATGTTCTTGAAATGATCGAGATCGAGCAGCAGCAGGCCGAGGCGCGAGCCGCTGGCATGCGCAAGCCCGAGCGCCTGCTGCAGCCGCTCGTGAAGCAGGACCCGGTTGGGCAGGCCCGTCAACTGGTCGTGGTGGGCCAGGTGCCTGACCCGTTCTTCGGCCCGCTTGCGTTCCGTGATGTCCATGGCGGCGCCAACCGCGCCGGTGGGTTTGCCCCCGGCGTCCCGCACCGTCGCGGCGCTGATCAGCATGTCGAGGAAGGCTCCGTTGTCGAACACCACCCGGAGTTCCTCGCCCTGCACCGTTTCGCCGCGCGCAGCCCGCCGCAGGGGCAGGTCCTCGGCCGGCACCTCCTTGTTTTCCCTGAGCACCCGGATGTGCCCCGGCCAGTCCTTCTCCGGTGCTGGGAGCGCCCCTGCGGCTTTCGGCTGGAGGCGCAGCATCTCAGCCGCGCAGCGGCTGCTTGTGATCCGCCGGGCGTCCGGGTCATGCGCGAGCCAAACGGCCACCGGCACTGTCTGCATCACCGCATCCAGCTCCGCGCCCCGGCGCTCGACCAGCCGCTGGAGGCCGTGTTGCGCCCGTTGCAGGTCCGCGACGAGATCCGCGTTCTCAAGGTGCAGCTTCGCCGACCGCCGAAGCGAGCGATGCACCTGGTAGGCCACCGCCGACAGGCCAACCGCATAGGCCAGGATCGTGAGCGCCATCGTCTGCGCGGCGGGGTCTCCGGTGAGGGCGAGGCGCACCGTGTCCGGCAGGATCGCCGGGACGACAAAGGCGTAGAGGACCTTCAGGTCACCCGCGAGGTTCGCCACCGCGCCCGCCACCATGCCGGCGAGGAAGAAGGGCACGAGCATCTGCTGCGCCGGGGAACCAAGGCCGTCGAACAACGGACCAACCACGCCCCAGCCGACGCCGGTCGCCCCTGAGCTTGCGATGAGCCATGCGGCGGAGTCACGTGGCGACCCACCCCTCGCGTGCCGCCACCAGCAGAGCAGGCGGACGACCTGCGAAAACAGCATGTAGCCGAGCCAGGCGGCGAGCGCCGGCGTCGGCGCGGCATCGGCGATGCCGGAAGCGAACAGGAATGCCGTGACGACGTTGATCAAAGCGAGGAGCGGCTGCCGAGGCAGAAGCTCGGCCAGCAGTTCATTCCGAAGGGAATGGCGGTCATGATTGTTCTTGGCCAGCATCGGCGCCCTTCTTACTCGCTGAACCGAAGCAGCCGGAGCGACGCCGGCCCAATCATGGCCTGATGAAATATCAGCAGTTGAAAGATGATCCTGACCAACCCCTAAAAAGTCAGGAACTTGCATTTCAGCTCGACTAAAAGTTGTATGTCACTTGCTTGTTCCCTGACAAGGGCCAATGCTTCTCGGATCTGCCAACCGCTGCGCGTGTGCCTTCGCGGGTAGGCGTGCATTAAAACCATGCCGCTGCCCGAAGGGGCCAGGCGGCCGGCGCCGGTTGCCTTGCGTGACCTGCCAGGCCACTGTTCAAGCCGCCATGCCTGCGCGGAGGGACAGCGCGTGACCGTGATCCACTCTCCATCCGCCGACATCCTGCTCGGGCTGCGCGCGATGGGCTTGCTGCCGGACAGCGCGGCCGTGGCGGGCGAACCGCTCGCGGGCGGCGTGTCCTCCGACATCTGGCGGGTGGAACTGCCGAGCCGCGGCGCTGTTTGCATCAAGCGCGCCTTGCCGAAACTGAAGGTGGCGGCGGACTGGGAAGCGCCCGTCGCGCGCAATCTCTACGAGGCACGCTGGATGCGCCAGGCCAACGCGGCCGTGCCAGGCTCCGCGCCGGCGCTGCTCGGCCAGGACGAGGCCACGGGCACGCTGGCGATGGAGTGGCTGCCGCCGGAGCGGCACGCGCTTTGGAAAACCCGGCTGCGCGACGGCCATGCCGACCCGGCCTTCGCGACGGAGGTGGCGCGACGCCTGGTCCGCATCCATGCCGCCACCGCCGCCGATCCCGCCCTCGCCGCGTGCTTTCCGACCGACACCATCTTCCACGCCATCCGGCTGGAGCCGTACCTGCTCGCCACCGCGCGCGCGCATCCGGACCTGGCATCGCCGCTGCAGGAACTGGCGGACACCACGGCGGCGACGCGGCGGGCGCTGGTGCACGGCGACGTCAGCCCGAAGAACATCCTGGCCGGGGCTGCCGGGCCGGTGTTCCTGGATGCGGAGTGCGCCTGGTGGGGAGATCCCGCCTTTGACCTCGCGTTCTGCCTGAACCATCTGCTGCTGAAATGTTTGTGGACGCCCGCGGCACGGGCTGCGTTCCTCGCCTGCTTCGACGCGCTGGCGGCGGCTTACCTGGCCGGGGTGGATTGGGAGCCGGTTGCTGGGTTGGAACAGCGCGCTGCCCGGTTGCTGCCCGGCCTGTTCCTGGCGCGCGTGGACGGCAAAAGCCCGGTCGAGTACCTGACTGAGGAGGCAGACAAGGACCGCGTGCGGCGGGTCGCGCGCCCGCTTCTGGCGGTGCCGGTGGATCGCCTGGCCGCCGTGCGCGCTGCCTGGGCCGAGGAGTTGGAGCAATGAGCGCCACCGCGATCACGTCTGTGCTTGGCCGCCGCGTTTGGGACAGCCGTGGCCGCCCGACCGTGGAGGCCGAGATCGCGCTCGCGGGCGGCGTTTCGGGCCGCGCCATCGCCCCGGCGGGCGCGTCCACCGGGTCGGGGGAGGCCGTGGACCTGCGCGACGGCGGCAGCGCCTTCGGCGGCTATGACGTGACCCGGGCGGTGGCAGCGATCAGGGACGCGATTGCGCCGGCGCTGCGCGGCATGGACGCGGCGGACCAGGCGGCGCTGGACGCGCGGCTGATCGCGCTGGACGGCACGGAATCCAAGTCGCGGCTCGGCGCCAACGCCACGCTCGCCGTGTCCATGGCCGCTGCGCACGCCGCCGCGGCGGCTGCGGGCCAGCCGCTTTACCGCAACCTTGGCGGCGAGGCAGCGACGTTGCTGCCCTTGCCGCAGATCCAGATCTTCGGCGGCGGCGCGCATGCCGGCCGGCGCGTGGACGTGCAGGATTTCCTGGTGGTGTGCCCGGCCGCGGCCAGCTTCGCCGAAGCGCTGGACTGGACGGCCGAGGTTTACCGCGCCGCCGGGGCGCTGATGCGGCAGGCAGGAACGCTGGGAGGCGTGGCCGACGAAGGCGGCTGGTGGCCGGCCTTCCGCACCAACGAGCAGGCGCTTGAAATGCTGGTGCGCGCGATCGAGCAGGCCGGCTTTGCGCCGGGCCGGCAGGTGGCCATCGCGCTCGACGTGGCGGCGTCCGAGTTCGGCCGCGGCGGACGCTACCGCTTGGGACTGGAGGAGCGGGAACTCGACACGACCGGCATGATCGAGTTCCTGATCGGTTGGATCAGGGCCTATCCCATCGTGTCCATCGAGGACCCGCTCGCCGAGGACGACCCGGAGGGCTTCGCCGCGTTCACCCGCGCCGTGGGCGACCGCGTCCAGGTGGTCGGCGACGACTTCCTGGTCAGCGACGCGGCCCGCGTCCGCGCCGCTGCCGCGTCCGGCGGCGCCAACACGGTGCTGATCAAGCCCAACCAGCGCGGCACGCTGACGGAAACGCGCGCGGCGTGGGACGCGGCGCGCGAAGTGGGCTACGCCGGCATCGTGTCCGCCCGCTCCGGCGAAACCGAGGACGTGACGATCGTGCACCTCGCCGTGGGCTGGGGGGTAGGCCAGCTCAAGGTCGGTTCGTTCGCGCGGTCGGAGCGCATGGCGAAGTGGAACGAAGCGCTGCGCATCGAGGAAGCGTTGGGCCCCCGCGCGCGCTTCGCCGGTGGCACGGCGCTGGGACGCTCACGCCGGTGAGGGTGGCATTGCATTACGCGGCGGGACAAGCTTTGACCCGACATCGAACCGGGTGGCGAGTCAGGCTGCGGCTCCGAGCGTGATCCGGTCGATCTCGGCGAGGTCGTCCGCGGCTAGCTTCCCGGCCCCGGCCTTGGCGTTCTCCTCGACCTGCTCCGGCTTGGTCGCCCCCGCGATCACGCTGGCGACGGGCGCTTGAGCGAGGAGCCAGTTGAACGCGAGTTCCACAGGCTTGCGCCCGCGCGCTTCGGCGAAGTCGATCAGCTGCTCCGACAGATTCCAGTTCTTCTCGGTGAGGTAGCGGTCGGCCAGCCGCTGCGTCTTGGTCAGCCGCGCTTCCTCAGGCAGCGGCATGTTGCGCCGGTACTTGCCGGTGAGCAGCCCGCTGGCGAGCGGGAAATACGGCAGCAGGCCAAGCCCGTAGGCGCGCATCGCGGGCAGCAGGTCGCGCTCGGCCTCGCGCACGACCAGCGAATACTCGTCCTGGCAGGACACGAAGCCGGACAGGTTCAGCATTTTCGCGGTCCATTGCGCCTCGACCACCTGCCACGCCGGCAGGTTGGAGCAGCCGTAGTAGCGGATCTTGCCCGCTCGCGACAGGTCATCGAGCGCGCGCAGCGTTTCCTCGATCGGCGTGCGCGGATCGGGGAAGTGCAGTTGGTACAGGTCGATCCAGTCGGTCTTCAAGCGCCGCAGGCTCGCCTCAACCGCGGCGAAGACATGGCGGCGCGAGGCGCCCTCGCGTTCCCCCGTGTCGTCCATCGGCATGCCGAACTTGGTCGCCAGCACAATGCGCTTCCGCGCGTCGCCGAGCACCTGCCCCATGCAGGTTTCCGACCCGCCGCGCTCCCCGTAAACGTCCGCGGTGTCGAACAGCGTGATGCCGACATCAAGCGCCTTGTGGATGACCCGGCGCGTTGCTTCAAGGTCGATGCGCCCGCCGAAGTTGTTGCAACCGAGACCGATCGCCGAAACACGCAGGCCGGACCGGCCGAGGTTGCGCAGCTCCATGGAACCCTCCGAATGGTCGATGCCGACCGGAGTGTCGCCGCCCCGGCGCCGTTTGTCACCCGTGCGGCTCCGATTCTCCGCTCACTTGGGGAGCGTCGCCGTCAGGAACGCCATCACGCCCGCCTGCCCCGCTAGGCCACGATTACCGGGCGGGCGCCGGTGCGGGACACGCTGACCACCGCGCCCACCGCGGCGAAGCCGGCCGCCACGTATAGGCAGGTTCCGGCGCCCTGGCTGCCGCGAAGCCCGAAGATCAGCGCCACGATGGCGGAGCCGAGCGACCACCCAACCGTGCGGGCAACGGCGACCATGCCGCTCGCGGCGCCGCTGCGCTCGGGCGGGCCGGCGGTCATCAGCGTGAGGTTGTTGGGCGTTTGGTAGAAGCCGAAGCCGATGCCGCAGATGCCCATGCGCCACGCCACGTCCCAATCGGCCGGAACGGCCGGCATGGTGGCGAGCAGCAGCAGGCCGCAGGTGAGCGCGGCCAGCCCGATGCTGCCGAGCAGCGCCGCCGGGTGCCGGGCGGAGAGATGGCCGGCGACGGGCGCCGCAACCGCGACCAGCAAGGGCCAGGGCGTCACCAGCAGGCCGGTCGCGACGGCGCTGCGGTGCATGACCGCCTGGAACAGGAAGGGCAGCGACACGTAGGCCAGGATCTGCGCCGCATAGGAGCAAACGGAGGTTCCCATCGAAAGCGCAAACAAGCGGATGCGCAGCAGGTCCAGCGGCAGCATGGGGGCGGGCTGCCGCGACTGCTGCCACACGAGCAGCCCGGCAAACGCCAGCCCGGCGGCCAGCTCCGCTCCGGCAAGCCCGCGCGCGTCGCCGCCCAGCCCGTCCACCCCGGTGACGACAAGCCCGAAGGCCGCGGCGTTGAGCAGCGCCCCCCACCAGTCGAACGCGCGGAAACGCCGCCGCGCCCGCGGTGCGACGGACAGGAACAGCGGGACCGCGACCAGGCCGATCGGCACATTCACCAGGAACAGCCAGGGCCAACGCGCAAACGAAAGGATCAGGGCCGCCAAGGTCGGGCCGAGCGCGGCCGAAAGCGCAACCGCGAGCGCAATCGCCGCGAACCCCCGGCCAAGCTGCGCCTGCGGGTAGATTGCCCGCACCAGCGCCCCGCCGAGCGCCGCCATGCAGGCCCCGCCCACACCCTGCATGAGCCGCGACAGCACCAGGATTGGCAAGGTCGGCGACAGGGCGCATGCCAGCGAGGCGAGGGTGAACAGCGCCAGGCCGCATCCGTAAACCCGCTTCAAGCCCCAGCTTTCTCCCAACGTCGCCGCCGGCAGCAGGCAAACGGTGACGGCAAGCTGGTAGCTGTTGACGACCCAGACCGTGGCGGCATCGGTGGCGCCCAGATCCCGCGCGATGGTCGGAAGGGCGATGTTGGCGATGGCGCTGTCCAGCCCCGCGAGCACCACGCCCAGCAGCGCGCACGCCATCGCCCAGCGCCGCCGTGGGGCCGGCAGGCCGTCGGTCTCATCCATCCTGCGTTCCTTGACGGCTGCGGGCGAACATTGGAGCAGCCATTTCGTCCGAAAGATAGCGCACCCTGACTGCCCCGGCCTCCCATGTGCACAACGCGGCTGTCTCGCTGGCCCAAGCTGTGAGATGCTGCGGCCATGACTATCGGCATTCTCGAAACGGGTCGCCCCCCCGCGGCGCTGCGCGCGCAGTGGGGTAGCTACTCCGACATGATCCGCACCATGCTCGGCCGCGACCGCGAGTATCGCAACTACGACGTGCAGGCAGGCGAGCTTCCGGCTGACCCCGCGGAATGCTCGGCCTACGTGATCACCGGGTCGCCGGCGGGGGTGCATGACGACCTGCCTTGGATTCCGCCGTTTCTTGATTTCCTCCGCCGGGTCCGGGGTAGGGCGAAGCTCGTCGGCATCTGCTTCGGCCATCAGGCGATGGCGGAGGCGTTCGGCGGAGAGGTCGCGCGGTCGCCCAAGGGCTGGGCGGTCGGCGTGCACCGCTACGAGATCGTCGAACCGCCGCCCGAAATGCGCGAGCCGTTGGCGTTCGCGATCCCCGCCTTCCACCAGGATCAGGTGGTGGCGCTTCCGCCCGGCGCGCGGGTGCTCGCCGCCAGCGAGTTCACGCCCTTCGCCTCGATTGGCTACGACGACAACACCGTGTCGGTGCAGGGCCACCCGGAGTTTAGCGCCGCCTTTTCCGCCGCCCTGATCGAGGCGAAGCGCGACGTTTACGGCCCGCTCGCCGCCCCGGCGCTGCTGTCCCTGCTGCAGCCGAAGGATGGCGGCCGGGCGGCCGATTGGCTGCGGCGCTTCGTCGATGGCGGAGGCCTGGACACGCCGGGCTGACCCGGGCCGGCTCAGGCCGTGCGTCACGGCCAGGCTGAAACGCCAATCCGCGGCCCGTCAACGCTGGCGTTGGCGACGCGTTGGCTGCAAGCTGCAGTATGCCCGATCCGCCGCAAACGGGGGCGCCGCGGGTTGAAGCGTTTCCGGGCCTGCCGCACTGCCGAGGCCGCTAGGTGGGCTTTGCTGCCGGGCCAAGCGGCTGCGGCGAGCGGCTACGATCGGGTCCAAACTTGCATCGCCGTCCACAGCAGGAGGCGCCATGGGTGATCCAGTGATGATTGCGGGAGCCGGCCCGACCGGCCTCACCGCTGCGTTGGAACTGTCGCGGCTCGGCATACCGGTCCGCATCACCGACAAGCTCCCCCATCCACGGACGATATCGCGGGCCATCGGCATCCAGGCGCGCACCCTCGAACTCCTGGCGCAGCGCGGGTTGGCCGACGAACTCGTCCGGCTTGGCCACAAGGTCTCCGGCGCGTCCCTGCACGGCGAAGGCCGACGCCTCACGCGGCTGGACCTTTCCCGCGTCCCAAGCCCCTACAACTTCACGCTCCTGGTTCCGCAGAGCGAGACCGAATGGGTGCTCGGCGAGGCCGTGGCCCGCCAGGGCGTCACGGTTGAGCGCGGCGTCGAACTGGTCGGGGTGGCGCAGAACGCGCCGTCGCCGGAGCCGTCGCCGGTGTGCCCGGTGCTCCGCCACGCCGAGGGGGCGCTGGAAGAAGCGAACGCGCCGTGGCTGATCAGCGCCGAGGGCGCGCACAGCCTCACCCGTACGACGCTTGACCTCCAGTTCGAGGGTAAAATGCTCGACACGACCTTTGCGCTCGGCGACATGCGCATGGAAGGCGACCTGCCCGAAACCGATTTCCACGCGTTCTCCTCCGAGCACGGCTCGCTGAGCCTGTTCCCGTTCGGCGGCGACCGCGTATGCCTCGTCGCCAGCGTCCCGCCGGAGAAAGGGTCGGAGCCGACGCTTGCGGAGCTGCAGCAGGTATGGGACCAGCGCTCGCACGTTCCCGCCCGTTTCCACGGTCTGACCTGGGCGTCCTTTTTCCGCGTCAACAGCCGCATGGTGTCGCACCTGAAGATCGGGCGCCTGCTGCTGGGCGGCGATGCCGCGCACGTCCACAGCCCGGCCGGCGGGCAGGGCATGAACACCGGCATCCAGGACATGATCAACCTGGGCTGCAAGCTCGCCGCCGTGATGCAGGGGCGCTCCCCGCCGGAGCTTCTGGATACACTATGGCGACGACCGGCTGCCGGTCATGCGCGACGTGCTGTTCACGACCGAGAACCTGACCGAGATGGTCGGCTCGGAACGTCCACTGGTGCGCGGCCTGTTCAATCACCTCATGCCGCTCGTCGGCAGCGCGGGCTTCGTGCAGGCGAACGCGACCGCGCGCATGAGCCAGGTCGCCTTGGGCTACCGCGGCAGTCCGATGTCGGAGAGTCACGGGCCTGCCGGCCACCTGCATGCCGGCGACCGGGCGCCGCCGATCCGCGTGCGAACCAAGCAGGCCGGGCGCTGGGTGGAGCGGATCCTGCTCGAACTGCTCAACCCCTCGCGCTGGACTCTGCTGGTGGTGGGCCAGGAGCCGGATGCCGAAACGGATCATGCCGCCTGCGGTCCGGGGCGCGACCTCATCGACGTGCGCGCCATTGCCGAGCCGGAGGCGGGCGACGACGCGGCAGAGTTCACCACCGTCTTTGGCCGCCATGGCGTGCTGCTGATGCGGCCGGACGGCTATGTCGGGTTCGCGAGCGGGAAGGGCGGGGCGCACAACCTTTCCCGCTACGCGAAGCGCTGGTTCGCGACCGAGGCGGGCGACGTCCCCTCGTGACCCGGCGTTGAGCCGGGCTTCGCCGCAACGGTCCCGTGTTGCTGGAAATCCCGACACTTTCCTTGCCCGCTGTGGGTGCGTAGGTTGTGTGCAATCCCCATCGCGCCGCGCGTGCGTTTTGAGCAGAGCGACCGTGTAGAACGCCAGGGTCGCTCCTAACCCTGGCAACAGCGTCGCGTCCGGTGCTTCCGCCGGGCAGCGCCGCCCGAGACGACCAAGGCCAGGCGGTGCGGCGAGCGCCATGGCACGTCGCTTGCAGCATTCTCCGTGCGGCGCGGTCGGGGCGCCTAGGAGAGCAGCGATGCGCGACACGTCAAAGCTGGACACGGCGGCAAGCGTGGGGGAGGCTGCCCCATCCGTCCCGCGGCGGTGGTTCCTGGGCGCGGCGGCGGGCGCCGCGTGGTCGAGCCTGACCATCATCAACAAGGCGCAGGCGGCAGGTCCGCTGCGGGTGCTCGCCTGGCCCGGCTACGACGAGAAGCCGGTGGTCGGCGAGTTCGAGGACACGCACAAGGTCAAGGTTGAGTTCAAGAACTACATCGGCGGCGAGCAGATGCTGCAATACTACTCGCAGGTGCCGAAGGGCACCTTTGACGCCATCATCTCCGACGCCGAGTACGTGCAGAAGTTCGTCGCCCAGAACGCCCTGACCCCACTCAAGAAGGCGGATTTCCCCAACCTTAAGGACTTCCATCCCAAGTACCAGGACTTCGCGCCGCTCCGCGCGCCGAACGATATGACCTGGGGCATCGGCACGCGCTTCAGCTTCTATGGCATTTCGTTCAACGCGAAGCACGTCAGCGACGAGGAAGCGTCGAGCTGGAACAACCTGTTCATGCCAAAATTCAAGAACAAGATCGTCATGTTCGACTGGTATCTGCCGAACATGAGCAACGCGAGCCTCGCGCTGTTTCCAAACAACCCGGCGCCCTACGACATCAGCGACGGCCAGCTCGCCCAGGTCAAGGACTGGCTCATCAAGCTGCGTCCCCAGATCACGTCCTTTGCGCCGCAAAATCAGGGCCTCGTCAGTGCCCTCGTCAACGAGGACGCGATCATCACGCCATACGGCGACATGGACATCGAGATGACGGTGGCCGGCTACAACAACTTCAAAACGGTCGTGCCGAAGGAAGGCAGCATCCGCTGGACGGAAGCGGCCTGCCTGTGCGCGGATAGCCGCAACAAGGAACTTGCGCTGCAATGGATCGCGTACATGAGTTCCGCGAAGGTGCAGTCGAGGCTCGTTTACACAAAGGGCTTCAAGGCCCGCGCCCCGAACATGAAGGTCGTTGAGCACTGGGACGACGAGCAGAAAAAGCTCATGAGCTACGTGCCTGACCCAGCAAATCCTGGCAGGATGCTGGTGGAAACCAACATCGACAAGTCCTCGCCCCGCGGCCTGCCGGTCAAGCAGGCGGAGGCCGCCTGGCAGGCGATCTACAACCAGTTCAAGTCGGCTTGACGGCCCCCGCCGCGCCCCTGCCGCTGACAGGAACCGCCGAGCCGGACCTCGTCCTCGCGGGGATCGCGAAGCGCTTCGGGGATCACGTCGCGCTCGGCGGCATCGACCTCGCCGTGGCGCGCGGCGAGTTCGTCGCGATCATGGGGCCGTCGGGCTGCGGAAAAACCACGCTGCTGCGCATCATCGCCGGTCTTGAGCGCATGGACGCGGGGACCATCCGCCTGCGCGGGCGGTCGGTCGGGAACGTGCCCGTGAACAAGCGCAACGTTCGTCTGGTTTGGCAGAACTACGCCCTGTTCCCGCACCTCGACGTGAAGGGAAACATCGGCTTTGGCCTGAGCCTGCGCCGGCTCGACAAGGCGGCGATCCGCGAGCGCGTCGCCGCCGCGGCCGCGATGGTGAGCCTCGACGGGTTCCTCGACCGGCGGGTGACGCAGTTGTCGGGCGGCCAGCGCCAGCGGGTCGCCATTGCCCGCGCGCTGGTGACGGAACCCGACATCCTGCTCCTGGACGAGCCGCTTTCGGCGCTCGACGCGCACCTGCGGGTGCGGATGCAGGGCGAGATGAAGCGCCTGCAGCAGCGGCTCGGCATCTCGTTCGTTTACATCACGCACAACCAGAGCGAGGCGCTGTCCATGGCCGACCGGGTCGTGGTGATGAACGCCGGCGCGATCGAGCAAATCGATGCGCCGGAAAAGCTTTACCGGCGGCCGCGCACCCGCTTCGTGGCCGAGTTTGTCGGCGCCAACAATCTCTTGGAGGGAACGGTGGCCGGGTTCGAGGATGGCCACCTCCTGGTAGACGGCACGGTGGGGTGCATGGCCGCCCATTGGGCGGCGGACGACGGCCCGCCTCCGGCGCGCGGCACGGCCGTGACCCTCGTTGTCCAGGCCGGCAAGCTCCGGCTCAATGCCCGCAGCCCCCGGGACAACCGGGTTCAGGCGCGGGTCGTCGAGCGCGAGTTCAGCGGCACTCATGTCCTCTACATCCTGCGCGTCGAAGGGAGTGCAGGGCCGGCCATCGAGATCAGGGCGCTGATGCAGGACCCCCTGCCGGATTCGGTGGGCGCCGGTTTCTTCGACCTTTACTGGTCGCCGGAGGACGTTTGCGTGATCGGCCCCGGCTTGCTGCCGCGACGGATCGACGCGCCAGGCGGCGGCCCCGGCAACGCCCGCACCGGCGCCGCATCCATCCCGCAGCTCGTCGGCGAGGACGCTCGTGGCTGACGCCGCCCTCGCCTGCGGAGCAGTAGCCGAGCCGGCGCGCGGGCCTTGGGCGCTCAGGGCGGTCTCGATCGCGGTGCCGGTTGCCTACACGGCCGCTTTCTTCCTTGTGCCGCTCGCCTTTTTCGTCGTGCTGGGGTTCTGGCGCGTCCAGGATTACCAGGTCGTGCCGGGGTTCTCGCTTGAGAACTACCGGGACATCGCCGGGCACATCCTGGCGCAATCGAACTACGGCATCGCGATCGTCCAATCTTTTTACGTGTCGGCGACGACGGCGCTTTGCGCGGTCGCGTTCTGCTATCCGCTCGTGCTCGCCATCGTTTACACGGTGCCGGGACGGCTGCAGCGCCTCGTGCTGCTGTTTGCCGTGGCGCCGTTCTGGACGAGCTACATCCTCCGGGTCTTCGCTTGGCAGATCCTGCTTGCGCGGCGGGGCATCATCAACACAGCCGCCGCGAGCCTCGGTTGGGATTGGATGGAGCAAGGCTGGCTCAACACGCAGGTCGCGACCCGCATCGGCCTTGTGCACTACCTCGCCCCCGTCCTCGTCATCATCCTTTACGTCAGCGTCAGCAGCATCGACCGCACCTTGATCGAGGCAGCGCGCGAGTTGGGCGCGAGCCGCCTCCAGGCGTTCCGGCGCGTGATCTGGCCGCTGAGCCGGGTCGGGATCACCGTCTCGCTGTCCTTTGCGACCATCATCGGCTTCGGCGACGTGCTGTCAGGCTCGCTGCTCGGCGGCGGGGCGGGGCGCTCGATCGTCGGCGCGGTGCCGCTGTTTTCCAACATGATCATGAGCGACTATGCAAGCTCGACGAACCTGCCGCGCACCTGCGCGCTGGCGATGATCCTGGTGCTGATCCTCGCTTGCATCCTTGTCGCCGGCCTCAGGGCAGCCGAGCGTGCCCAGCGCGCGGTGGCCTGACCCCGTGCCGGCCGTCGTCATCCCCCGGGGACCCGTGGACGGCGAGCGCTTCGCGCTGGTGGCTGCGGGCCGGGCCTACCTCGCGCTCGGCTTCGTGTTCCTGATGCTGCCGATCGTGACGCTTATTGTGTTTTCCTTTCAGCGCAACCAGTACGCTTCGCTGCCGGGGCAGGGCTGGAGCCTTCGCTGGTATGTCAAGCTGTTCCAGGACGACGCCCTGCTCGCCGCGCTGAAGAACAGCCTGATCGTTTCGCCGGTCGCGGCGACGGCCGCCTCGGTCATCGGCTTCTTTGCGGCCTACGCGACGCACCGCTTCGTTTTCCCCGGCCGTGCGGCGCTCTCCATCCTCTTGGTCGTGCCGGTCCTGATCCCGCCGCTGATCCTCGGCATCGCGTTCCTCGGTCTTCTTTCGCGTCTTTCGCTGCAGGGGCAGCTCCTCGGGGTGATCCTCACCCATGTCGTTTTGGTTACGGCGCCGGCGACCGCGATCATCCAGCTCCGCCTCGCGCAGATGCCGCCCTCCCTTGAGGAAGCGGCCTGGAACCTCGGCGCAAGCGAGTGGCAGGCGCTGGTCCGGGTCGTGGTGCCCTTTGCGGCGGCCGGCATCGCCGGCGGCTGGCTACTCGCCTTCACCTTCTCGTTCGACGAGTTCGTCATCTCCTGGTTCGTGTCAGGGTTCGACCCGACGTTGCCGGTCGCGATTTACAGCTATCTCGTCGGCTCGGCCGACCCGTCGCTGAACGCGATTGCGACCCTCGTTTTCGTGCTGTCGAGCCTGGTGCTGCTCGGCGCCGAGCTTCTGCTGATGCCCTTCATCGTGCGCGCCCGCCGGCCGGGCCGGGCCGCAGTGGCTTGAGAAAGGAGAACCTTGTGACACCGACCGATTTCATGCGCCGTGCCATCGCGCTCAGCCGCGAGGCCCTGGCGACCCCGGGGGCCGCGCCCTTCGGCGCCGTCATCGTCAAGGACGGCAAGATTGTCGGCGAGGGCATGAACCGCGTGGTCGCGGACCACGATTCCACGTCGCATGGCGAGGTTGCGGCGATCCGCGACGCCGGCCGGCGGCTCGGCACATGGAACCTGTCGGGCTGCGAGCTTTACACGAGCTGCGAGCCTTGCGAACTGTGCGTCGCGTCGATGTTTTGGGCCAGGATCGGCAAGATGTACTACGCCGCAACGCTCGACGACTGCGAGGCGATTGGCCTCGACTGCAAGCCCTTGCGCGAAACGGTGCGCCGCGACCTCAAGGACCGTCCGCTCGCCTGCGAGGGGCTGCTGAACGGCGAAGCCCGCGACGTGCTCCACGACTGGTCGCAGTCGCCCGGCTTCGATCCGTTCCAGTAGCGGTGGCAACCTGTCCATGGGGGGCGACCACATCGCGGCTTCCGGTCCGACGCCCGGCACCGAGCCGTCCGTCCGCCTTGCGGACCTGACCTGGCAGGAGTTCGCGGCCTGCGTCGCCGCGGGCAGCCTGACGGTGATCCTGCCGGTCGGCGCGACCGAGCAGCACGGGCCGCATTTGCCGCTCTCAACCGACGTCGTGCTCCCGGTCGCCGTGGCCGAAGGGGTCGCGCGCGCGATCGGCGGCCTGGTCGCCCCCGCCATCCCCTACGGCTACAAGTCGCAGCCGAAATCGGGCGGCGGCAACCATTTTCCCGGAACCCTCAGCCTCGACGGCGCAACGCTGGTCGCCGTCGTGCGCGACGTGGTGAACGAACTCGCGCGCCACGGCGTGCGTCGGATCGTGCTGCTTGACGGCCACATGGAAAACCAGTGGTTCCTGACGGAGGCGGCCGACCTCGCGCAGCGCGACCAACGCCGCGAGGGCGTGCGCGACCTGCGCATCGTCAAGCTCGGCTATTGGTCGTTCATCGACCCCGCAACGCTCGCGTCGTTGTTCGAGGGCGGCCCCTTCACCTGGGAGCTTGAGCACGCTGCGGTGATGGAAACCTCCGTGATGCTGCATCTCCGGCCAGACCTGGTGCGGACGGACCGCGTGCCGGACAACCCTCCGGCCGCCTTTCCGCACTACGACGTTTATCCCTTCGACACGCGGCCGATCCCGCCCGACGGCGCCTTGTCCTCGCCCGCGCGTGCCGCGGCGGCCAAAGGCGCGCGGGTGCTGGACCAGGTCGTGCCGGCAATCGCGGCCGCGCTCGCCGAAGCGTTCAACAGTCCCGGCGACCTGGTCAGCAAAGAACGACAAGCGGAGGAAACGCGATGAGCGAGGCAGACAGCGACCTGTGTGCGGTGACGGGGCTTTTCCACGTCCTGGTCAAGACCAACGACTTCGAGAAAACCATCCGCTTCTACCGAAAGGTGCTGGGCCTGCGCGAGGCGCCCCGCCCCGCGATGGGCAACAAGGGCGCCTGGCTCGCCGTGTCCACGCCGATCGGCGAGCAGATCATCCACGTCTGGGCGGAAGGGGCGGGGATGGGTCCGACCGGCGTGTCCCCCTACGGCACCGGCACGATCGACCATGTCTCGCTGGTCGCGGTCGGCCACGAGGCGTTTCGGCGCCGCTTCAAGCGCCATGGCCTGCCCTGGCGCGAGTTCATGATCCCCGGCACGACCTTGTGGCAGCTTTTCGTCTACGACCCGAGCGGCGTGCAGATCGAGCTGACCTTCGATGCGGACGGCGAGCCGGAGCCGCACGGCCCGATCGCCCCGGAGAATGCCTACAAGGTCGGCGAGGATTTCTTCAATCTCGAAACCTATCCTTCCCTCGATTGAGCGCCTTCCCGGAAGCGATGCGGGAGGATGGGGAGAGGGAACGCACGTGAACACCGAACAGATCCTGATCCGGGGCGTCGAGACCCTGATCGAAGCGCCGGGGCGCGTGCGTGCCGGCCCGGTCGATATCCTGCTGCGCGACGGGCGCATCGCCGCGGTCGGCCCGGCCCTCGCGGAGCCTCAGGGCGCGACGGTCATTGAGGGGCGCGGCCTGCTGGCGGCGCCGGGGCTTGTCAACGCGCATTGGCACTCGCCGATGCAGCTTTCGCACGGCACGTCCGACCGGCTGAACCACCAGGCGTTCATGTGGGAAAACCAGGTCGACACGGCGAACCGCTCGGCCGAGGAAATCTACGCCAGCGCCGTGATCGGCTGCCTGCAGATGCTGAAATCCGGCACCACGGCCGTGATCGACCATTTCCCCGAGCAGGGCTTCGGCCCGGAGGACGTGGCGGCCGTCGTGCGCGCTTACCGCGACTGCGGCATGCGGGCCGTCGTGGCGCTGCGCATCTTCGACGGGGAATACGCGGACATCCTGCCGGCGGCTGACCGCGTCACGCCGGCGCTTGCGGCGGCGCTCGCGGCGAACAACCCGCTGGCGCCGCGTCCGCTTGCGGAAACCCTCGACATCGTGCGCGGCGCGATCGAGGCGCACGACCGGACCGAGAACCGCATCCGCATCTTCCCCGCGCCGTCGAACCCGGTGCGCTGCTCGGACGCGCTGCTCCTGGCCTCGCAGGCCATCGCGGAGGAGTACGACACCGGCGTGCACTGCCACCTGCTTGAAACACGTGTCCAGGCCGAACTCGCGAGCGCGCGCTACGGCAGGACGATGGTGGAGCACCTCGACGCCATCGGCGCCTTTGGCCGGCGCTGGAGCAACGCCCACTGCAACTGGCTGTCCGAGGCCGAGATCGCGATCATGGCCCGCCGGGGCGCGGTCGCGGTGCTCAACCCCGAAAGCAACCTGAAAATCGGCTCTGGCATCCCGCCGATCCCGCGCCTCCTTGCGGCCGGCGTGCCATGCGCGTTGGGCAATGACGGCGCGAGCACCAACGACAACCTGATCCTGCAGGACGCGATGCAGCTCGCGGCGATCCTGCATCGCCCGAGCGAGCCGGACAGGCGCAATTGGGTCACGGTCGCCGACGTGATGGCCATGGCCACGACCGGGGGCGCCGCCGCCATGCTCGAACCCGAGCTTGGCCGGCTGGAGCCCGGCTGCAAGGCGGACCTCGTGCTTTACGACCTTGCCGCGCCGTGGTGGGTGCCGCTCAACGACCCCGGGCAGCAGTTCGTCTTTGGCGAGCGGGGCGGCTCCGTGCGCACCGTCATCGTGGACGGGCGGCTTGTGGTGCGGGACGGACGCGCGTTGCTGGTGGATGAGGAGGCATGCAGTCGGGCCGCGAGGCACATCCTGCCGGCCGTGCGCGCCCGCAACGGCCGGATCGCGCAGATCGCCTTTGAGGTGGCCGCGCTGCAATGAGGCGGGCGGCGCAGAAGCGCCATCGCCGCTGCCGATCCGCCGCTAAAGATGCTTCATCCCGAACTGGCCCAGCAGCGGCAGGAGCTGGTTGCGCGCGTTCACGCGGTGCCGCTTCGCGCGGTCGCGGGCCGCTGGCGCGTCGCCCCGCCCGATCGCCTCGACGATGCCCCGGTGCTCGCGCACGGAAGCGGTCGGCTTCGGGCGCAGCCGCAGCGTCAGCATCCGCGCGCGGTGGGACTGGTCCATGATCGTGTGGAACATGCGCGCGAGGCGTCCATTGCCGCTCCGTTCCACCAGGAGCTGATGGAACTTCTCATCAGCCTTGGCCCAGTCAACCAGGTTGTCGGCGGCGAGGGCGGATTGCATTTGGGCATTCACGCCGTTGAGTTCCTCGGCGATCGGGCCTCGTTCCTCCACGGGCTTCTCCGCCAGCAGTTCCGATGACGCGGATTCCAGGGCGACGATGACCTCGTAGATTTCCCGCATGTCGTCCGGGGAGATCGCGCACACCACGACGCCGCGCCGCGGCAGCACGCGCACCAGGCCCTCTTCCTGCAACCGGATGATCGCCTCGTGCACCGGGGTGCGGCTCATGCCGAGCTGGGACGCGATCTCCTGTTCGGAACCCTGGTAGCCCGGCGCGAAGATGTTGTCGCGTATGGCCCCTTTCAGGGCTTCGTAGGCGCCATCCACGAGGGACGGCTTCTGCGCCTGGCCGTCCGCGCCGCTTCGCATGTCCAACATGGTCGCCCCTGTCCCCGCTGCTGGCGGCATCTTCCATGCAAGCTGGCACTTTTGCAATTGACATCGCGCCAGGCGACACGCTAACTGCGTGCCATCTTGTATGGAAGTAAAAACCCCATGTGGTGCGGATAGGGGCAACCCGGGCAAGCGACGCAGGCAAAGCGGCTCAAGCCGACGCGAACCGCTCAGGGAGGGAGATCAATGGAGAAAACGCTCGAACAGGTCACCATGCGCAGGGTCGCGCTGCGGCTCGTGCCGTTCTTGTGCCTGCTCTACACCATCGCCTTCATCGACCGGATCAACGTCGGCTTCGCTGCCCTGTCGATGAGCGCGGACCTGGGCCTGTCGCCGACTGCCTTTGGCTTCGGGGCCGGCCTGTTCTTCATCGGCTACTTCCTGTTCGAGGTTCCCAGCAACCTCATCCTGGAGCGCGTCGGCGCCCGCCGGTGGATCGCCCGGGTCATGATCACCTGGGGCCTGCTCTCGACGTGATTCGCCTTTGTTGTCGGTCCCAACAGCTTCTATGCCCTGCGCTTCCTGCTCGGCGTGGCGGAGGCCGGCTTCTTTCCCGGCGTGATCCTTTACTTGACCTACTGGTTTCCCACGCGCTACCGCGGCCGCGTCACCGCCGGGTTCATGACTGCCATCCCCATCGCGAGCTTCATCGCGGCCCCGCTGTCCGGCTTCCTGCTGCAGCTCAATGGCTTGGGCCTCAAGAACTGGCAGTGGATGTTCATCCTGGAGGGGGTGCCGTCCGTCCTGCTCGGCCTCGTCGTGCTCCGATTCCTGACCGACCGCCCGTCGCAGGCCACCTGGCTGACAACGGAGCAGCGGGCCTGGCTCATGGCCGAGATGGACGCCGAGCACGAGGCGGCCGCCCGGGCCACCGGCGGGCACGACCACGGGCTGGGCGACGTTTTGCGCTCCTTGCTGAGTTGGAACGTGCTGCGGCTCGCGCTGATCTACTTCGGCCTGACGACCGGGCTTTACGGCATCGAGCTGTGGCTGCCGCAAATCGTGAAGTCCTTTGGCCTGTCCAACATCGAGGTCGGCCTGGTTTCGGCCATCCCCTACGCCGCCGCCATCGCGACCATGTTCCTGTGGGCCAGCTATTCCGACCGCTCGGGCGACCGCTTGAGCCACGTCGCCGTGGCTTGTGCAATGGGATGCCTCGGCATGGGGCTGGCCGCCGCGGTGAGCGGGCGCCCGGTGTGGACGATCGTGTTCCTTTCGGTCGCCATCGCCGGGGTCATGGCCGCACGCCCGCCGTTCTGGACCCTGCCGACCGAGTTCCTGTTGGGCCGCAAGGCGGCGGCCGGCATCGCCGCGATCAACTCGATCGGCAACCTCGGCGGGTTCTTCGGCCCCACCCTGATCGGCTACGCCCGGGAGATGACGGGCAGCTTCACCCTGGGGCTGATGGTGTCCGCCGGCACGCTGCTCGCTTCAACCCTTTTCGTGCTTTCGCTGCGCCGCGCCCGGGCACCCGCGCATTCCGCGGCCGTTTGAGGGAGGCGGGACGCCCGTCTTCGGCCAAGGGTGGGCGGCTTTCCAAACATTCTTCATCCAGGAGGAACATATGAAAACTTACCGGATTGCCGCCATGGGCGGAGACGGCATCGGACCCGAGGTGGTCGAGGCGGGCGTGGAGGCCCTGAGGGCCTGCGCCGAGCGCGACGGCGGGTTCACGCTGGACTTCCATAATTTCGATTGGGGATCCGACTATTACCGCAAGCACGGCGTCATGATGCCGGCGGACGGCGCCGACCAGCTCCGCCGTTTCGACGCCATCTTGTTCGGGGCGGTGGGCGCCCCCGACATCCCGGACCACATCACCCTTTGGGGCCTGCGCCTGGCGATCTGCCAGCCGCTCGACCAATACGCCAACGTGCGCCCCACCCGCGTCCTGCCGGGCATCACCAGCCCGCTGCGCCACGTGTCCGGCCCGGAGCTGGACTGGGTGATCGTGCGGGAAAACTCGGAAGGCGAGTACTCCGGCGTGGGCGGCCGGGTGCACAAGGGGCTGCCGATCGAGGTGGCCCAGGACGTTTCCGTCATGACGCGCGCCGGCGTGCAGCGCATCATCCGCTACGCGTTCAAGCTGGCCCAATCCCGTCCGCGCAAGCTGCTGACGGTGGTGACCAAGAGCAACGCGCAGCGCCACGCCATGGTGATGTGGGACGAGATCGCGGCCGAGGTTGCGCAGGAGTTCCCGGACGTGACCTGGGACAAAATGCTGGTGGACGCCATGACCATGCGGATGACCATGAAGCCGCAGACGCTGGACACCATCGTCGCCACCAACCTGCACGCCGACATCCTGTCCGACCTGGCGGCTGCGCTGGCCGGCTCGCTCGGCATCGCGCCGACCGCCAACCTGAACCCGGAGCGCGACGCGCCGTCCATGTTCGAGCCGATCCACGGCTCGGCCTTCGACATCACCGGCAAGGGCGTCGCCAACCCGGTCGCCACCTTCTGGACCGCGGCGATGATGCTGGAGCACCTGGGCGAGAAGCCGGCGGCGGAGCGGCTGATGCGCGCCGTGGAGCGCGTGACGGCCGATCCCGCGCTGCACACGCCGGACCTCGGCGGCAAGGCCACCACGAAGCAGGTCACCGACGCCGTGTGCGAGGCCCTGCGGCGAGCCAACGATTAAACGCCTCGGCCGGCCTTGGGGCAGCCCCGGGGCCGGTCCCTTCTCGCTTTCCAGGCGCTACCGGGCGCTGTGCAGCCCGCCCCCCGCGGCGTCCTTGCGCCGCGCCACGTGCTGGAGGTAGGCGATCACGGCATCCAGGTCCGCGTCGGGCAGTTCCTCGGCGCTGAAGCCCGGCATCTGCTGCTGCGGCCAGGTCCGCACGGATTTCGGGTCGCGCACCAGGGCGCGCAGGCCCTGGGGCGTCATGTAGTCCACCGCGTTCATGGGCTCGCCGAGGTCGGGGCCTACCTCAGCCATGCCGCCGCCCTTCAGGCGATGGCATGACAGGCAGGCGGCGGCGAACTGCTGCTGCCCGCGCCGGGCCGCCGCGTCGGGCGGCAGGGAAGCGTCCACGACCAACTGCGGCCAGCGATGCGCGGGGCTTTCCACGGCTGTCAGGCTGGCGAGTTGATACGGCCATTGCTCTTTGGTCACGCCGGACCGTTCTGGCCCTTCCCACACGAGGTAGAACGGACCCGGCCCGACGGTCTGGCCGGGCAGGTTTGGCCAGGGCTGCCCGGGCGGCTCGACCGCAAGCCAAGCCACCGAGCCGCCCGACGCCGCCCCGCGCAGGAGGGAAAGCGGGATCTGCGCCGCGAAGCCGTCCAGGGCGCGCCCTTCCAACGTGTCGAACGGCTCCGGCACGCCGGGCAGCAGGGACAGCAGCGGCACCGCGCGATAGGTTCTGGTCTGCGCAAAGGCAACGTCCTCCGGGACCCTGACCTCGGCCGCGTCTGGCCGTGCCAGCAGCTCGGACGCGGTGAAGCGCTGTTCCGCGCCGCCCCCCTTGAGCAGGAGCGACCGCTCCCCCGCGGCGGCCGGCCCTGTCCAGACCAAGGCCGCAAGAAGCCCGAAGCGGATGGCGAAGCGCATGGCAGTTCCCCGGCGGCAAACCGGAACGGTATGCCTTCGGCCCCGCCCGCGTCCATACGCAAGACCGTCAGGCGAAACCCGCCAGCCCACTACGCAACTAGTTGGAAATTCTCTCCTGGATGAATAAACCCATGGTTTGGTATAGGGGTGGCCATCATGCGGCAAGACTTGCGCTGTGGGCCAGGTTCCCCGCGGCGCCACAACCACAGGCGATCCGAATGGCGAGCACCGTAGGCGCATGACGGCGAACCGGCCACTGCGTTTGGGCGACGTCCTGCTGATGCGTGGACTGGTTGCCGTGACAGACCTGGAAGCCGCCCTGGATCGGCAGCGCAAGCAGGGTGGTCCGCTGGGAGAAAGCGTCGTCGCCCTGGGCCTGCTATCGCCCGAGCAGCTTCAGGCCGTGCTGCGCGAAATCCCCGCCATACCCTTCACGGTGGACGCCACGGGCGTCAGCCGCGGTGCCTTGCTTGGCCTGCTGCTGAAGCTCATGCGCATGGAAGGCTGCGAAACGCTGCCGGAACTCAGCGCCCGCACCAAGCTCCACCAGGCGGTGCTGCAGGAACTGCTCGCCGAAGCCACGACCCAGCGCCTGGTGCAGGCGCTGGGTTCGGTGCAGCAGGGGCTGGTCAGCTACGCGCGCCATTCGCTGACCGATGGGGGCCGGGTCGCCGCGGCGGACGCCCTGGCCCAGTCCCAGTACATTGGACCCGCGCCGGTGTCGCTCGCGGCGTTCCAGGCACAGGTGAGCAAGCAGGCCATTGCCAACGAGAACCTAGGGGAAGACGCCATGCGCCGGGGCTTCTCCGGCATGAGCATGCCCGCCAACTTCGTGCGCAAGCTGCTGCCTGCGGTCCGGGCAGGACGCACCGTGCTGCTGTATGGCCCGCCCGGCAACGGGAAAACCAGCGTGGGCAGCAGGATCGCGGACATGTTCCGGGATGTCATCTATGTCCCCTACGCGATCGAGGTGAGCGGCCAGGTCATCAAGATGTTCGACAACACGCTGCACAAGCCCCACGGGGCCGGCATGTCGGCGGCTGCGCTGTCAAGCGGGGAAAGCCTGCTGCTGGAAAGCTTCGACGCCCGGTGGCAGGCGTGCCGGCGCCCGGTCGCGATGGCGGGCGGAGAGCTCACGCTTGAGATGCTCGACCTCGGCTTCGACGCCAGCACCAAGTTCTACGAAGCGCCGCTGCACATGAAGGCGCTGAACGGCGTCCTGCTGATCGACGATTTCGGCCGCCAAAGGGTCAGCCCGACCGAGCTGCTCAACCGGTGGATCGTGCCGATGGAAAGCCGCATCGACTACCTCAAGCTCAACTCCGGCATGAGCTTCCAGATCCCGTTCGATGAGCTGGTCATCTTTTCCACCAACCTTGACCCTTCGGACCTGGTTGACCCCGCCTTTCTTCGCCGCATCCCCTACAAGATCGAGGTCGCCGGCCCCAGCGTCGAGGAATACCGCCGGGTTTTCCTCGTGGCCGCGGAACAGCGGGGCCTCGCGATCGAGGACGACACGTTGGACCACATCGTGCGGCGGCTGCGCGGGGGCGGGCATGACCTGGCCTATTTCCAACCGCGGTTCCTGTGCGAGCAGGCGTTCCAGCTCTGCACCTGCTTCGCCCTGCCGCCCCTCATCACCCGGGAGGTCGCCGACGAAGGGCTGGAGAACATTTACGTTGACCTGATCGCAAGGGACCCTCGGTAAGGGCCTGCGGCCAGGGGCGGAGGACCATCGGCGGCGATACCTGGCCGCCTTCGGGAGGTGGCCGCGCTCACTGCTCGGGCACGCCGGCGGCCCGCAGGTCGTCGAGGAAGCCCCGCTTCAGATCGCCGCGCGCCGGCCAATAGGACGCTTCCGTCGCCACCGTGCCGCGTGGGTTGGCCCGTTGCCATTCGGCGACAACGGCGCGCGCCTCCTCAAGCCGCCCGAGGCGCACATGGATCACGGCCAATTGCAGCGAGAACTGCGGTCCGCTGTCGCCCAGGGCGGCGAGAGCCTCCTTGTAGCGGCCGGCAAGGTAGTAGGCCCAGGCCAGGTTCGCGCCCCACCAGGCCGGGGGATGCGGCTCCCGCCGTATCGCCCAGGTCGCCCACTCGATGGCCTCGTCGAGCCGACCCGCGTTGGCGAGGTAGAATGACAGCCCGGCCCGGGACAGCGCGTCATAAGGCACCATGCGGACCGTGGCCTCCGCTTCGGTGGCGGCGCGGTCGAAGTCGCCCGCGTGCCACTCGCAAAGATAGGCCATCAGCCAATGGTTGACCCATTCGGCATGGCGCGACTTGCCCGCAATCGCGTCCGCCTCCCGGCCGAGCGCCCAGGCGCGCGCGATGTCGCGCGCCGGGTCGTCGCTGCGCCGCTCCACCACGTCCTGCTCATAGGTAAAGGCGAGCTTGGTGCGCAGCAGGGCCGAGCCGGGAAAGGCCCGCAGCCCCTCCTGCCAAACCTGCCGGGCACGCGCGTTGCCTTCGGCATCAAAGCGGAAGTAGAACGCGGCGCCGCGCAGGTAATGGTCGTACTCGGTAAGGCTCGGCGTTGACTTGGCCCAGGCGCCGCGCTCCTGCTCCCGATGCACGAGGCCGGACAAACCCGCGAGGCTGTCATAGATCCGGTCGGCCACGCCCGCTTCCAGGGCAACCGGGTCCGCGCCGCTCTCGTCGTAGCGGCTGGCCCAAACGCTTGCGCCGGCGGCGGCGTCGGTGAGTTGCGCCGTGATCCGAACTTTGTCGGACCCCTTCAGCACGCCGCCCTCCAGCACGTAGCGCGCGCCCGTCGCTTGGGCGACCTCCCGGACTTTGCTCGTCCCGCTCGCTGGCAGGCCGGAGGTCGTGACGACATGGAGGCCGGGGAAGGTGGACAGCACCGTGGCGATATCCGCGGCCACGCCCGGGCCGAAATACGCCAGCCCGGCATCGCCGCTCAGGTTGGCAAAGGGCAGCACCGCAACCGCGGGCGGGTTCGGGTCGGACGGCGGGCGCGGCCACAGCCACCAGGCGGCGCCCAGGGCCGCAGCCAGGACGGCCGTGACGACCACGGCCCGCGCCGCCGCGCCGTGCAGGCCCAGCAGGCGCCGCGCCAGCGTCGGGCGGGCGTGGGCGTCCGGCCCTGATCCTAGCGTCTCCGGTCTTTCTTCGGCCGGGCTGCCGTCCGGCTCCGGAGCCGCGGGCGGTTCGGCGGGGCCGTGGGCATCGAGCCGCGCCGCGAACTTGTAGCCGGCTCCTTGCACGGTGGCGATGATGCAGGGGCGCTTCGGGTCCGCCTCGATCTTTCGACGCAGCCGCGCGACCAGCATGTCGATCCCGCGCTCGTAAGGCGCGGCGTCCCGGCCAGCGAGCGCGCGGCTCAACTGATCGCGGGACAGCACCCGGCCCGGCCGGCGGACCAGCTCGCGCAGCAGCGCGAACTCGCCGGGTGTCAGCGCAATGGGCGTCCCGTCCGCGGTTGTGAGTGCGTGCCCGTCGAGGTCGAGGGCGTAGCCGCCGAAGCGCAGCACGGGCTGAGGTGGAGGGTCCGCTTCCGGGCGGAGCGCCGCGGCGACCTTGGCCAGCACGTCATCCGCGCTGTCCGCATCGACGGTTCCGGCCGATCCGCGCGCGCTGCTGCCCGGCGGCGCCACGACGAGCACCTTGCCCGTGGCGAGACGCACCTCGTCGGCAAAGGCAAGCCCCTCGGCCTCGAAGCTGTCCGGGGCGATGACGGCCAGCGGGAACAACTTGCCGCGGCCGATGCGCCGGGCGTGCGCGGCATTCTCGGCAAGCTCAACCGCATAGCCGGCCGTACGGAGCCAGCGTGCCAGGCGTGCCCGCAGCTCCACGGTCCCGGCCACCACCAGGATGCTGCTGCCGCGCATCCGAACGCCTCCTCGCCTTTGCTGCCACCGCACGGCCTGTGACGCGCTGCCCGCGGCTGCACGGGGCTTGTTACCACGCGTTTACACCCCCGTGACAGCGGGATGGCCGGCTTTGGGCAGACTTGCGCGCCGGTGTGGCCGCGCGGTTGCGGCCGCCGTGCAAGGGAGTGCAACCATGAAGAAGACCTGCAAGCAGCTCTGGCCCACCATCGCCGTGCTCGCCCTGGCATCCGCCTCAGCGCCCGCAGCGCTTGGAGCAAGCTTCCCGCGATCGGGCGAGGCCGCGTTCGACACCTACGGAACCTGGCGCGACCTTGCCGTCATGAACACGAGCCTGGGCAAGCAGGGCGTGGAGGAAGGGCACGGGATCATCCGCAACGTGGCCGGCGAAGGACCGTTCGACGACATGGTCGTGCGTTGCTTCGGCCTATGGACGGCTGTGCCCTCATCCTCTGCGGGGCGGTGGACCTGCACCCTCGTGGACACGGACGGCGACACCGTGCTCACGACGGCGGACCGCGACACCCAAACCTTCTCGTTCATCGGCGGCACCGGCAAGTACGGGGGGCTGACCGGCGGCGGCACCTTCAAGGGGCAGCGGCTGCACGACGCAGTGGGCGGAGAAAGCGCCTTTGTCGTGCGCCATCAAGTGCGGTGGGAGATCAAGTAGCGCCGCGGGCTGCCCGGGGGCGGGATTAACCCGCCTGCTCCGCCCCCGGCGCCCCGCGCGACGGCCCAGCCGTCGCGATTTCCTGGATCAGCTTGCGCCGGATGGCATCGCCGAACACGGTGAAATCATTCGCCACGATCAGGAACGCGCCGGGTCCGCCGATGACCGAGCCGCGGTAGTGCGTCTCCAGGTCAGGGCCTGGCATGACGCCGAAGTTCGGACGGTCGTTCACGATCGGCAGGCCGTTGATCGTGACGCCCTCGTCCAGCAAACGGTCGCGCTCCTGTTCCGGGGGCGGGCCATTGTTGTTCACGCCGTCGCCGGACACGTCGATCACCCGGCGCGTGCTCTCGAACGGGCAATCGGCCAGCACCTCGCGGCTGAACGCCAAGGCGCCGGAAATGCTGGTCCAGGACACGGAGCGCCGTGGGCTTTGCGCCAGGCGGCTGGACCACGCGGCGGCATCGGCAGGGTTGCCGATGCGGGTCCAGGCCAGGACGAGCTGCTGATAGCTGTAGGCGGCCCACTCGACATAGGCGACGGCGATCGCGCCCAGCATGCCGCCACCGATGGCGGCGAGCACGCGAGGGTCGGTCATGGCGGCCTGGTAGCCTTCCCGCTGCAGCCGCGCTTCCTCGTCATCTACCGAGCGGGACACATCCACGGCCATGACGAGCTGGAGGTCAACCGCACCGTCCTGCGCCCGCGCGGGCGCTGGCATGACCAGCGCGCCGCTTGCCGCCAGAAGCATCCGCCGTTTCATCGTCCGTCCCCGTGTTGTCCGGGTTTCAACGAAGCGCGGCTGATCGTCCCGGGCAACATCGAAAAGCAGCGGATCGGGGTTGGGCCAGGGGCTGCGCAAGCAACTTTTCTTGCCTGCCGCACCAAGGGCCAGGTGGATCTGGCACTTGGCTTGTCGCAGCCAGACAGCCAGCTACAGGATGAAGTTGGCCGCGGTGAACTCAACCTGCCCCGACACCGTCAAGAGCGTCACGGCGCCGCTGCCCGTGTCGAGCTTGACGAGGGTTTCCCCTCTGCCCGGATCGATCTCGGTTATTACCGTTCCTGGCTGGTAACGGATGAACTGGATGCCGTTGGCGAACAGGAAGGGCTGGTTGCCCGGCGCCGTCACGTCGGCATCAATGGCGCTCAGGTCGATCCGGTCGCCCTGCGCTTGGCTGAAGTCGGTGATCTTCTCAGGCCCGATCGGGCTGTGCGGGGCCGGAAGGTCGTCCGTGGACAGGAAGCGGAACACGTCCGAACCGAAGCCGCCGGTGAGCACGTCGCGCCCGAGGCCGCCGATCAGGATGTCGTTCCCGGTGCCGCCTTCCAGAACGTCCGCCCCGTCGCCGCCCACCAGTCTGTCATTTCCTATTCCGCCCCGCAGCACGTCGTTCCCGCTCCCGCCAGCCAAGCGGTCATCGCCGGTGCCGCCATGAGCGACCAGGGGGCCGTTTGCCGCGGAGCCGTCGAGCGTGTCGTTCCCGCCGCCTCCGTTGAAAGTCAGGCTTTCGATGCCGACAACCTGCGCGTTCCCGCCGAGGACGGGAACGGTGCGTGTCCCGAACACGTCCTCCACCACCAGGCGGTCCGCGCCCGCTAGGCCGTTGATCTCCACATGCTTGATCCCCGCCAGGGGAACCCGAGGGGACGACCCGCTTTCGTCGAACACGTAAACGTTGGGGTCGTCAAAGGCGAGGCCGGTCGCCACCCGCCACTGATCGGCGGCTCCGGTGCCGTCGATCCGGATCGTGTCGAAGCCTGGACGGATGATACGGCGATCAGCTCCTGTTCCGTCCTCCAGGGTGTCCGGAGACGCGCCAGGCGAAGCCGGTCTATCTTGATTGGCCAATTTTCTGTCCTCCAATATTGCGCTCAGCTTTCTGAGTTCCGATAACACCATGCTTCGGATTTCGCGCCGGAGTAGTATCATTCCGATAACCCTACAACTATGACCCAGGTCACAATCGCCCCTGGCGAGGGTGTCGTTCCCGCAGGGCGTGATTAGGGACATGACGGGCAGCTCGACCGGAGGCATCCTGTTCCCTGCGGTTCCGCCGTCCATCTCCTTCGCGACGGTAGTCCTGATGCGGCCGTCAGCGTCCCCGGCCCCACGGTCTGATCCTGAAAGGTTCTTCCGCATGGAAACGCGCACGCTCCAGGGTTCGTTCGGCGCCTGCCAGGCGATCGACCTGCACGCGGCGGCAGGCGAAGCGCTTTCGCGCATGCCCTGGTGCCACCGCGTGCTGCTGGAAAATGTGCTGCGTCAGCCTGACCCGGCCACCGCGGAGGCGGGCCGCCAAGCCCTGCTCGCCTGGCTGGACACTGGGCGAAGCGAGGCGGAGCTGCCCTTCGCGCCCCTGCGCATCCTGATGCACGACACCACCTGCGGCCCCGCCTTGGTGGACATCGCCGCGATGCGCGACGCGCTGGCCGAGGCCGGCGGCGACCCCGGGCTGCTCAACCCGGACGTGCCCGTCGCCACCTCGACCGACCATTCGCTAGCCGTGGATTGGTCGGGCATTCCCGATGCGGCGTCCCGCAACATGGCGTGCGAGATGGACCGCAATGCCGAGCGCTATCGGTTCATGAAGTGGGCCGCGGGCGCGGTGCATGGCTTCCGCGTGTTCCCACCGGGCACCGGGATCATGCACACGATCAACATGGAGCGGATCGCAACCGTCGTGACAACGGTGGAGCGGGACGGCGAAAGCTGGGCGGTGCCGGACACCCTGGTCGGCACCGACAGCCACACGCCGATGGTCAACGCCATGGGCGTGCTCGGCTGGGGCGTGGGCGGCATCGAGGCGGAAGGCGTGATGTTCGGCGTTCCGGTGTCCCTCCGGGTGCCCGAAGTGGTCGGCGTCCGCTTGCGGGGCGCGTTGCCGGACGGGGCGCTGGCGACGGACCTCGCGCTCACGGTCACGCAGCGGCTGCGGCAACTCGGCGTGTCCGGCGAGTTCGTCGAGTTCTTCGGACCCGGCGTCGGCACGCTCACGGTGGGGCAGCGGGCGGTGGTGGCCAACATGGCGCCGGAATACGGGGCGTCCACCGGCTGCTTCCCGATCGACCCGCACACGCTGGCGTTCCTGCGGATGACGGGGCGGACGGAAGCTCAGGTGGCGCTTGTCGAGGCTTACGCGCGCGCCAACGGCCTTTGGCATGATCCGGCCGCCGAACCCCGCTACACCGCCATGGTCGAGATCGACCTGTCGCTGCTGGCCGCCTCGGTTGCCGGGCCGCGCCGTCCGCAGGACCGGCTTGCCCCGGCCGAGGTCAGCGCGGCCTTGGCGCCGGCGTCGGGCACGGACGCGGTGATCCCGGAGGGCGCGGTGGCGATTGCCGCCCTGACCTCCTGCACCAACACCACGGATTTCGGGCTGCTGGCCGCGGCGGGCCTGCTGGCCCGCAAGGCGCGGGCGCGGGGACTGCGGCCGGCGCCCTGGGTGAAGACTTCGCTCACGCCCGGCTCGCCCACGGCGCAGCTCAGGCTGCGCCGGGCCGGGCTGCTGGAGGACCTGGAGGCGATGGGCTTTGCCGTCGCCGGCTATGGCTGCGCCACCTGCATCGGCAACTCCGGCCCGTTGCTGCCGGCCATGGAGGCCGTGGCCAGCCGCGTGTCGCCCGTCGCCGTGCTGTCCGGCAACCGCAACTTCCCGGGGCGCGTGCATGAATCGGTTGATCAAGCCCTGCTGGCCTCCCCGCCACTGGTGATCGCCTACGCGCTGGCCGGGCACGCGCGGCTGGACGTGACAAAGGACCCGATCGGGACCGGCGCGGACGGGCGGGCGGTTCACCTGGCGGAGCTTTGGCCGACCGCGGCGGAGATCGAGGCCGTGGCTGCGCTCGGCACCGCCCCGTCCGACGTGCCGCTGGCGTATGGGGAGGCCGAAGCGTCGGGTCCCTGGGCGGCGCTGGACGCTCCGTCCGGCGCGCGGTTCCCGTGGAACCCCGCCAGCACCTACCTGCGGCGCCCGCCGTTCGTGCGCTTCGCCGCCACCGTCGCGCAAGCCCCTGGCGCGCCCGCCCCCGGCCCGCTGGTCGCCCATCCGCTCCTGGTGCTGGGCGACGACATCACCACCGACCATATCTCGCCCGCCGGCGCCATCCCGGCCGGAAGCGACGCGGGGCGTTGGCTGGTGGAACAGGGCGAGAACCCGCGGGACCTGAACGTTTACGCGTCCCGCCGCGGCAACTGGGAGGTGATGCTGCGCGGCCTGTTCACGAACCGCACGGTTGTGAACCATCTGTGCGCCGACGCCCCGCCGGGGCACACCGTTTTCGCGCCGACCGGCGAAACCGTCCCGGCCTGGCAAGCCGCGGCGCGATACCAGGCGGCAAGCCTGCCGGTGGTGGTCGTCGCGGGCGAGCGCTACGGAACCGGGTCCTCCCGTGACTGGGCGGCGAAGGGCGCGCAGCTTTTGGGCGCGAAGGCCGTGCTGGCGAACTCGTTTGAACGCATCCACCGGGCCAACCTGGTCTGCATGGGCGTGCTGCCGTTGCAGCTTCCGGCGGGCTGGCGCCCGCAGGATTTGGCGCTCCGTCCGGGCGACGTGATCGAGATCGGCTGGGACCTGGGCGGCTTGACACCCCGATGCGCCATCCCTGTGACGGTCCGCCGGGCGACGGGGGGAGTGATGGCGGGTTCCGCGGTGGCGATGCTCGACACGATGCGGGAAGTGTTGCTGGTGCAGGCAGGCGGGATCATCCCGCTGATCCTGCAACGCGCACAAGCGGCGTCGCCGCCGGTCGGCCCCGCATAGGAATTGCACAAAAATTCTAATCTGTACAAAGCTCCTGTTATGATAGCCCGGATCGCCCTCATCCACGCCGTGACGGTTGCGATGGACCCGGTTAGGGACGCTTTCCGTCGCCTTTGGCCCGAAGCTTTCTGCACCAACCTGCTCGACGACTCGCTCAGCGCTGACCGGGAGCGCGACGGCCTCCTAACCGCAGCCATGGCGGCGCGCATCGAAACGCTGGCGGACTACGCGGCGGGCGCCGGCGCGGACGGCATCCTGTTCACCTGCTCCGCCTTTGGCACGGCCATCGAGCAGGCCGCCGCGCGGCAGCCCATCCCGGTGCTGAAGCCGAACGAGGCGATGTTCGAGGCGGCCCTCGATGCCGGGAACGAGATCGGCATGCTGGCCATCTTCGCGCCGGCGGTGGACGGCATGGAAGAGGAGTTCCGCGAGTTGGCCCGCGCCCGTGGGCGAGGCGGCGCGACGATCCGCACCGTATGCGTCCCGGAAGCGATGGCCGCGCTGCGGGGCGGCGATGTCGCGGCCCATAACAGGCTGCTGGCGCAGGCGGCCCCTGTTTTGGCCGGGTGCGACGCGGTTCTTCTGGCGCACCTTTCCACGTCGCGCGCCGAGCAGGCGGTTTCGGCTGCGATCAGCCGTTCCGTCCAAACCAGCCCGGCCGCCGCGGTGCGAAAGCTGCGGGATGCGATCCGGCCGGCACAGACACTCGCTTCAGCTCCGGATTCAAGGTAGCCCGCGACCAACTAAGGACGAGGAGTTTATCCATGATCACCAGACGCTCGACGTTTGCGGCGCTCGCCGCCGCCGTGGCCGCGTCCCGCGCCGCGGCGCAGCCGGTTCCCGCCGGCTACCCCGCCGACTACGCCGACACGGTTGCCAAGGCCAAGGCGGAGGGCAAGGTCGCGATTTACACCTCGACCGACCTGGGGCAGGGGCAGAAGCTGCTGGACGGGTTCAAGGCGGCCTTTCCCGGCATCGACCCCGAATGGAACGACCTGGGAACCACCAGCGCCTTTAACCGGGTGGTGAGCGAGGCGGCGGCGAAGCAGGTGGGCGGCGACATCGCCTGGACCAGCGCGCTCGACCTGCAGCTCAGCCTCGTGGACCGCGGCCTTGCGGCGGCCTACCGCTCGGCTGAAGCGGCGAAGCTGCCGGGATGGGCGATCTACAAGGACGCCGGCTACGGCACGACGCTGGAGCCGGCAGCGACGGTTTACAACAAGCGGCTGCTGCCGGCGGAGCTGGTGCCGAAAACCCATGCCGACCTGCTGCGCATCCTCCGGGACAACAAGGCCAAGCTGGACGGCAAGGTCGCCACCTACGACCCCGAGAAGTCCGGCACCGGGTTCATGTTCGCGGTCGACAGCCTCGCCGCCGTGCCGAACTTCTGGGACCTGGCAACCGCGTTCGGCGCGGCGCACGGCAAGGTTTACGGCGGGTCCGGCTCCATGCGGGAAAAGGTGATCTCCGGCGAGCACATGCTCGCCTTCAATGTCATCGGCTCCTACGCGGTGGAATGGGCGAAAGCGGACCCGAACCTGGGCGTCGCCTACCTGACCGACCACGTGCCGGCGTTTTCCCGCGTCATGCTCATCCCCAAGGGCGCGCCGCACCCCCACGCGGCGCAGGTGTTCCTGGATTACGTACTGTCCCCGGCCGGGCAGAAGGCGCTGGGCGAGGGCGGCCTGGCCTCCATCCGCACGGACGTGCCCGGCACGGAAAACGCGGACACGCTGGCCAAGCAGATCGGCACCACGCCAAGCCCGATCCCGCTGAGCGCCAAGAGCACCGAGTACCTGGACTCGAAGAAGCGGGCCGAGTTCCTCCGGCAATGGCGCAAGGCGATGCAGGGTTAGCCCCCATGCACGTCGCCGGCGATGCCGCCCCGTTCCGGGTGGGCGTCATCACCCTGCTGACCCTGGCCGTCATGGCCCCGGTCGGCTTGATCGCCTACCAATCCCTGCTCGACAACGCGTTCTTCGACGCGACCGCGGCCTTCGGCCTCGATGCGTTCGACTACGTGCTGACCGATCCCGACTTTTGGCAGGCGCTGCGGACCACGGCGATCTTTTCCGTGGGCATGGGGTTAGTGGCCACCCCGCTTGGGGCAGGGCTGGCGTTTTTGCTGACGCGGACGGACCTGCCGGGGCGGCGCTGGCTGGAGCCGTTCCTGCTGGTGCCGATGTTCATCAGCTCCATCGTGCTCGCCTTCGGCTACACGGTGGCGGTCGGGCCGACCGGCTTCCTGTCGCTCTGGGTCAAGGACCTCGTGGGCTTCGTGCCGTGGAGCATCTACGGCATGGGCGGCCTGATCGTTATCGGCGGGCTGAGCCACGTCCCCTATGTCTACCTTTACCTCTCCTCTGCGATGCGCAGCCTGCCGAGCGACCTGGAGGAAGCCGCGCGCACGGCGGGCGCTCCGGTGTGGCGGGTGGCGGTGGACGTGACCCTGCCGCTGGTGCTGCCGGCCCTGGTGTTCAGCATGGCGCTAAACCTGCTGCTGGGGTTCGAGTCGTTCGGCCTGCCGCTGGTGCTGGGCGATCCCAGCGGGCTGCTGGTGCTGACCACCTACATCTACAAGCTCACGACCTTGCTGGGCACGCCGTCCTACCACCTGATGGCCGCGGTGTGCGTGGTGCTGCTGGCGATCACCTTTCCCCTGGTCTGGCTGCAGCGGCGGCTGCTGTCCCGGGCGCGACGCTTCGCGGCGCTGGGCGGCAAAGGGGCGCGGGCGACGCCGCTGCCGCTGGGCCGCGCCGGCCGGGCGCTGGCGCTGGGCGCCATCCTGCTGTGGCTGTTCGTTTCGGTGGGCCTGCCGATCGGTGGCATCGCACTTCGGGCCTTCGTGAAAAGCTGGGGCGAGGGGGTGGACCTGTGGTCGCAGCTGACCCTGAACAACTTCCGCCAGCTGTTCGAGGTTCAGGCGCTGTTCCGCGGGATCGTCAACACCGTGCTGATCGGCGTGGTCGGCGGGGCCGTGGCGGTGCTCGCCTACCTGATGATCGCCCTGGCGAACCATCGCTGGCGCAGCCGGTTCGGCGGCGGGCTGCTGGACTACATGGTCCTGCTGCCGCGCGCGCTGCCGGGCCTGGTCATCGGCCTGGCCTTCTTCTGGGTGTTCCTGTTCGTGCCGTTCCTGACGTTCCTGCGGCCGACGCTGTTCAGCCTGCTGATCGCCTACGTCGTCGTCGGCTTGTCGTATGGCCTGCGGCTGATCCAGGCGACGCTGCTGCAGGTGGCGCCCGAGCTGGAGGAGGGCGCCCGCACCACCGGCGCCACCATCGGCCAGGCGTGGCGCGGCATTGTCGTGCCCATCATCCGGCCCGGCCTGGTCGGCGCCTGGGTGCTGATCATGGTCATCTTCCTGCGGGAGTACGCGACGGGGGTGTACCTCATGAGCGCGGGGACGGAGGTGATCGGCTCCCTGATCGTGTCGCTGCTGGCGTCCGGCGCGATCGACCTGATTGCCGCCCTCGCTTTCATCTCGGTTGTCCTCACGGTGGCGGGCCTTGCTGCCGCCCTTCGACTTGGAGCGCGCGTGAATGGCTGACCTCATTGTCCGCGACGTCCACCAGACGCTGGGGACCGTTCACATCCTGAAGGGCGCGTCCTTCACGGCGGAGCGCGGCCGGATCACCGCTCTGCTGGGCGCATCGGGCAGCGGCAAAACCACGCTGCTGCGCGCCGTCGCCGGGCTGGAGCAGCCGCAGGGGGGCCGCATCGAGATCGCGGGCCAGGCGGTGCTGGACAGCGCCGCCGGGCTGGCGTTGCCGCCGGAGCGCCGCGGCATCGGCCTGGTGTTCCAGTCCTATGCGCTGTGGCCGCACAAGACGGTGGCGGACAACGTCGCCTATGGCCTGAAGCTGCGGAACGTGCCCGCGGCGGAAAGCAAGCAGCGCGTGGCGGAAACGCTGGACCGGCTCGGCCTCGGGCACCTTGGGGGGCGCTTTCCTTACCAGCTTTCGGGCGGGCAGCAGCAGCGCGTGGCGATCTGCCGCGCTCTGGTTTACCGGCCCAAGGTCCTGCTGATGGACGAGCCGCTGTCCAACCTGGACGCCAAGCTGCGGGAGGAAGCGCGCTACTGGATACGCAAGCTGATCCTGGACCTCGAAATCTGCTGCGTGATCGTGACGCACGACCAGGGCGAGGCGCTGGCCATGTCCGACAACGTGATCCTGCTGCAGAACGGCGCCATCGTGCAGGAAGGCCCGCCGCAGCAGATCTACGGCAGCCCGGCCACGCTGTACGCCGCCGAGTTCCTCGGCACCAACAACGTGCTGCGCGGCGCGGTGTCGGACGGCGGTACGATGATCGCGGGCGAGGGCTGGACGCTGCGCGGCACCAAGCAGGGCGCGGGGCCCGCTTCGTCCAGCAACGGGACGGCGATCATCCGGGTGGAGCGGGTCGCCGTCGCCGACGCCCCCGGCCCCGACCGGCTGCCGATGCAGGTGGAGGCGAGCGTGTTCCTGGGCGACCGCTGGGAATACCGCCTGGCCCGCGGCAACCTCCGCCTCGTCGCCCACGGCCCGGCGCCCTTGGAACAGTCCGAGGTGTGGTGCGAGGTTCCGTCCCGCCACGTGTGGATCTTCCCTCAAGCGGCGTGAGCGGCGGAGGGATCGGACATGGCGGGGCAGGGCGCAGGGGAACAGGCGCACACGCTGACCGCCCGCCTGGCCGCGCAGATCATCGAGCGCGCGCGGCACTTGGACCTGCCGGCCGACTCGCATTTGACGGAGCAGGAGTTGGCCAACGCGTTCCAGGTGTCCCGTACCCCGGTCCGCCTGGCGCTCCATGCCCTGGCTGACATGGGGCTAGTCGAGCGACGCCCGAACCGCGGCTTCTTCCTTAAGCGCGCGGCCGGCGTGCCGGGCAGCGGCGCGGTTCCTGCCGTGGCGGACGGTGCCGATGAGGATCCGCTCTATTTCCGGATGGCCGACGACCGCCTCACGGGCAAGCTGGACGCAAAGGTGGAGGAGGCGGAAGTGGCGCGGCGCTACGGGGCGTCCCGCGCGCGCGTCGCGCGCCTGCTCGCGCGCATGGCGCAGGAAGGCTGGGTCGGTCGCCTGCCCGGCCATGGCTGGGCGTTCCAGCCGCTGCTCACCTCGCCTGAGTCCTATGACCAGGGCTACCGCTACCGCATGCTCATCGAGCCTGCCGCCGTTCTGGAACCCGGCTACGCCGTTGACCCGGCCGCATTCAGCCAGGCCCGCGCGCAGCAGCGGGCGATGCTGGAAGGCGGCATCGGGCGCTGGTCGCGGTCGGAAACGTTCACGGTCAACTCCGGCTTTCACGAGGTGATCGTCGCCGGGTCAGGCAACCTGTTCCTGTTGGAAGGGCTGCGCCGGGTCAACCGGCTGCGGCGGCTGCTGGAATACCGGACCCACGTGTTCAAGGACCGGCTGGTCCAGGAGTGCCGCGACCATCTGGCGCTGCTGGACATGATCGAGGACGGGCGGCGGGCGGAAGCGGCGGAGTTCCTCCACCTGCACCTGAACCGGGCGCGCTTGGCAAAGGCCGCGATCATCGAGAACCGGTAAAGCCTTGCCCATAGTTTTGTATAAACAGATTGTGTTGTACAATCAGCACGGGCATGTAGCGCCCGACCATGTTCAACCCGTCCGTCCAGGGCGAAAACCGCAGGAGGACCACATGCGCCTGATCGTCTTGCCGTGCGACGGCATCGGGCCGGAGATCGTCGGCGCGTCGGTGGACGTACTGCAGTCCGCCAACGACGCATTCAGCCTCGGCCTGAGCTTTGACTACGACGACGTGGGCTTTGCCAGCCTGGAACAGCACGGCACCACGCTGCGCGAGGAGGTCTTGGAGCGGGCCAGGACCTATGACGGCATAATCCTGGGCACGCAGTCGCACGCCGACTACCCGGCGCCGGAGAAGGGCGGGCGCAACGTGTCCGCCGGCTTCCGCATCGGCTTGGACCTGTATGCCAATGTGCGTCCGGCGCGCACCCGGCCCTTTCTTCCGTCCAACCTGCGCGACGGCAAGGCCATGGACCTGGTGATCATGCGCGAAGCGACGGAGGGCTTCTATCCCGACCGCAACATGGCCCGCGGCTGGGGCGAGGTGATGCCCAGCCCGGACATGGCGCTGTCCACGCGCAAGATCACCCGGCATTGCAGCGAGCGCATTGCGCGCCGGGCCTTTGAATGGGCGACCAAGCGCCGCAAGAAGGTGACGGCGATCCACAAGGCGAACAGCTTCCACATGACGGACGGCCTGTTTCTTGAGGCGGTCCGGCACGTGGCGAAGGAGTTCCCGGACGTCGCGCTGGACGACCTCTTGGTGGACGCCTCGACCGCGCATTTGGTCCGCGAGCCGGAGCGGTTCGATGTGCTGGTGGCGACCAACTTCTACGGCGACATCCTTTCGGACCTGGCCAGCGAGCTGTCGGGCAGCCTGGGGTTGGCCGGGTCCATGATGGCCAGCGACACGAGTTGCTGCGCGCAGGCCCAGCACGGCTCGGCGCCGACGCTGGCCGGGAAGGACGTTGCCAACCCGACCTCGATGATCCTTTCGGTGGCGATGATGGTACAGTGGCTGGGCGACCATCACGGCCACGGCAAGCTGCGCGCCGCCGGAGACGCCATGGAGGCGGCCGTGGACCGCGTGCTGGCGGACCCTGCCACCCGCACCGCGGACCTGGGCGGCACCATGGGCTGCCGGGCATTCGGCGAGCGCGTAGCGCAGGTGGTCAAGGGCGCGGCTTAGGCAGGGGCCGCCGCCTACTCGGATCGCGGCCAGCCTCCCGCGCGGGCCAACGCCTGGACGGTTTCTGCCCGCAGGGTGACCTTGCCGTTGACGAGGGACAGGGCGCGGGCGGGCACCCTGGCTTCGTGGCTGCCGAGCTGGAAGTAGGAACCGATCATGAGCACGGCAGTTTGCCCGTTGTCGGCCAGCGCGCGGACGCTGCCGATGGTGTTGCCCTGGGCGTCATAGAGCCAGCGCCCAACGGCGCCCGCCGCGACGGACTGGGTGGTGGATGCCGTGGTCATTTGGGCCATTGCTCCGCTGCCGACGGAAAGGGCCAGAACAGCCGCGAGGCCGAGACGGTGAGTGTGCATGGTGCGTGTTCCTTCGATGAGTGGCGGGCGCGAGGAGGGCGGCCATGGGGTCCGGGCCGGCCTCCTGCGTCCTCGTTGCGATCACCCGCGCGTCACCCGTGCGGCCCGGTATTCGCCAGGGCGGCCCGGACCGGCCGGACTGCCTGCGCCGCACGCCCCGTCGGCCGGTTCTGCGCGTAGGCGGTTGTGCCCGCCGTGAAGCCCCGCGGCAGGGAGTTGGCCGTTTGGATACCGGCCTCGCTGCCCGTCGCCGCCACTAGGCCGCCGCCGGCCATCACGGGCGCCGCCGAGCGGTTGCGGAGATCAAGGTAAGCGTCCGAGCCGCGGTCGGTGTAGGACTGCGGGTTGCTGACGGTGACGCCGCGGGCGTGATAGGCGAACGGCTCGCCGGCGCCCTCGGATCCCGCATGGGCCGCAGCCGCGGTCAGGCTGAAGGCCGCTGCTGCGGCCAGAACGATGCACTTCATAATGAAACTTCTCCAATCGATGTGTGCCGGTGAACCGGGCTTTGTTGAGCCTGCGGGACCGTTTTCGTGGCGGGTAAACCACCAGAACCTGTTTGACGGCCTGCCGTGGAAACGGCCGGGGAAGGGAGCGTGGATTTGCAGGCGGGAACCGTGGTAATTCCAGTGTAGGCGGGAACGCCCTGACCGTTGCGCGGAGACTGTCCATGCCCACGGTGCCGGCACGATTGCGCATCAACGTGCTGGGCGGCTTGGCCGTGGTGCGCGACGGCGAGGCGGTGGCCCTGCCGCCGTCGCGGAAAACCCGTGCCCTGCTGGCGTTCCTGGTCCTGACGCGCCGGCCGCAGCGCCGCGAGCGGCTGTGCGAGATGTTCTGGGAGCTGCCGGACGACCCACGCGGCGCGCTCCGCTGGTCGCTCAGCAAGCTGCGTCCGGTGGTCAGGCTGGACTGCCTGGTCGCCGACCGGGAACGGGTCGCCTTTGAGCACAACGAGGTCGTCGTGGATCTCGTGGCGTTACGGGACCGGTTCGAGCGTGGCGAGGAACCGTGGCCGCTGGACGAGCTGCGCGCGGCGGTGGCCGCCCTGCGCCAGCCGCTGCTCGCCGGGCTGGACCTGCCGAACCAGAACGCGTTCCAGGCCTGGCTCACCGCCGAGCGCGAGGAGGCCGCCCGGCTGCACCGCCGGCTGGTGTCCCGCCTCGCGCTTGCCGCCGGGCTGCCGCCCGACGAGCGCCTGCCGCTTGCCCGGGAATGGCATGGATGCGACCGGCTGAACCCGCAGGCGGCTGGGGCGTTGGCGCATGCGCTGGCCGTGCTCGGGCAGCGTGAGGAGGCCGCGCGGGTCACCGCCCGGTTCCGGGACGAGGCGGCCGAGGCGGGATTGCCGACCGCGCCGGCCGCCATGCCGCCCTTGGAGAACGGGCCGACGCCCGGCGGCGCCGGGCCATCGCCCACCGGGCGGCAACTGCTGCAGCGGCAGCGCATCCATTTCTGCACCGCGCCCGACGGCGTGCGCATCGCCTATGCCACCGTGGGCACCGGGCCGCCGATGGTGAAGGCGGCCAATTGGCTCAACCACCTGGAGCTCGACTGGGACAGCCCGATCTGGGCGCCGCTGTTCCGCGACCTGGCGCGCGACCATTGCTTCATCCGCTACGACGGGCGCGGCAACGGCCTGTCCGATTGGGAGGTCGCCGAGCTGAGCTTCGACGCCTTTGTGCGCGACCTGGAAACGGTGGTGGACGCCACCGAACCCGGCCGTTTCCCGCTGCTCGGCATTTCGCAGGGCTGCGCGGTGGCGATCGAGTACGCCGTGCGGCACCCGGAGCGGGTGAGCCACCTGATCCTATGGGGCGGCTGCGCCGCCGGCTGGCGGGTGGACGGCGACGCCGAGCTGCGGGCCGAGCGCGAAGCGCACATTACTCTGGTGCGCCGGGGCTGGGGCCGCGTGGAACCGATCTACCGCCAGATCTTCTCGGCGACGTTCATGCCGGGCGCGACGCATGAGGAGCACGACTGGTTCAACGAGTTCCAGCGGCAGACGGTGTCGGCCGCCAACGCCGCCCGCTTCCTGGAGGTGTTCGCCGACATCGACGTGCGCCATCGGCTGGCGCAGGTTTGCGCGCCGACGCTGGTGATGCACGCGCGGGCCGACCGGCGGGTGCCCGTGCGCATCGGCGGGACCTTGGCCGCGGGGATCAAGGGCGCCGAGTTCGTGGCGCTGGAAAGCAACAACCACATTCTGCTCGGCCGCGAGCCGGCCTCCGCCGAGTTCGTCGAGCAGGTGCGGCAGTTCCTGGCGGGGTGACAGCCCGCGGCTGCCCTGCCATCCGACGCCGCTTTTCATGGGACGCGCCCAAAATACCACGGAAAGTTCCGATGCAACCATGCCGCCCTTCGGGACGCTGGACGCCGGATACTTTGCGAGGCTGCGCGTGCAGGTTGCCGACGTCATGACGGCCGACATCGAGTTCGTGGAGGCCGGCATGTCGATTGCCGAGGTGGCGGCCACCATGGGCGACCTCAGCGTCGGCGCCTTGCCGGTCGGCAGCGCGGATGACCTGCAGGGCATCATCACCGACCGGGACATCCTGTTCCGCGTCGTCGCCAAGGGGCTGAGCAACGCCGAGGTAACGGCGGGCGAGGTCATGACGACCACCATCTTCTCCTGCCGGCAGGAGGACGCCATCACGACGGCGCTGGATCTCATGGGCGCGCGCAACATCCGCCGCCTTCCGGTGCTGGACGCCAACGGCCGCATGATCGGGCTGGTCACGCTGTCGGACCTGTCCCGCACCATGCTGCTGTCGAGCGGCGTGATCGCGCGGGCCGTGCAGGAACTTTCCGGGATGCGTGCCTGACCCGGTCAGGCCGCCGGCGTGGCCCCGAACCCGAACTGGCTGTGCAGCCGCAGCAGCGTGTCCTGCGGCAGCTTGAGCCGGGTGGCGAGGTAGTTGAGGTAAGCGCGGTTCACCTCGTCGTGTTTGTCGGCCGCAGCCAAGGAGGCCGCGTAGAACAAGGAGGCGATATGCGGGTCCCGCACGCCCCGCAGCAGCACGTCCAGCGGCACGGGCCGCTTGATGGCGTCGGCGATGAAGCCGCGCGCTTCGGCCTGCAGGCCGAAGGACGACAGCGCGCCGCGGAGCTGCCGCTCCTTTGCCTCGTCGAACGGCCCGCTGGCGAGCACGGCGGCAACCGTGGCGCGGATCAGCAGCTCGGCCTGGCTTTCATCCAGGTGGCCAAAGGCGGTCGGCGGCGGCCCAAGCATCTGCTGGCGGTTGCGGAGATGGCTGAACATGACTTTGGCCGCGAGCACGTCCAGCGGCGCGTGGGCCAGTTCCGCATCCTGGGGGTCCGTGGAGGGCGGCGCGGCACCCGGGCGGGGGGCGCCGCCGAGGGGGACGCCGAGCCGGCGCAGCAGGCGCCGAACCCCCTGCATCATGGCGCCGCCGCCGGGCCGGGCGGCCAGAACAGCAGGATCAACGGCACCCCGAGGACGAACACCAGGACCGTCAACGGCAGGCCGATGCGCCAGGCCTCACGCTCCCACTCCCCGTGGTCCGCCGCGGGCAGGGCCGGCGCCAGCGATTGCCGCAGGAAGTCGCAGGAGGCCCCAACCGCCACGGCCATCAGGAACGGGTCCACGCCCGCGTGCAGATGCGCCGCAAGGGCGGCGGCCAAGGGGCCCAAGATGAGCGCCGTCGTCACGCCGCCCACCGCCGGCGCGCATGCCAAGGCCAGGGCCAAGGTAAGCGCCACCGCGGCGGCAGGGGAGATCCCGCCTGCGAACGCCGTCAACCCTTCTGCTGCCGCCGCCGAGAACCCGGTGTCGCGCATCGCCGCGCTGATCGGCGCCAAGCCCGCGAGCAGCACCACCACCGACCAGTCCACGCTGGCATACAGCTCGTTCAGGCTCAGGTTCCGCAGCAGGACCAGCAGCAGCACCGCGCCCAGCAAGGCCAAGGCGACGGGCGCGGTCCCGGCCGCAGCCAGCGCCAGCGCGCATGCCACCAGCAGCGCCGGGGCGAGGGCCTGGCGCTGGCGTCCCAGTCGAAGCCGACGCTCCGCGAGCAGGAGGCAGCCGAACTCTCCCAAGGCCGCAGGCATGGCCGCAAGCTCGCCCTGCAGCACCAGCACGTCCCCGGCCCGCAGCTTGACCCGGTGCAGGCGCATGAGCGGGCGGCCCTCGCTCCGGCCGATGCCGAGCAGGCTGACCCGGTCGGCCAGCCCGCTTTCGCCGCAGGACCGGCCCACCAGGCGGGAGCCGGGCGTCACCACGGCTTCCACCACACCCACCCGTTCCGGGTCAATGGCCGCCCCGTTGCGCGTGCTGGCGATGCGCAGCCGCAGTTGCTCGATCAGCCGCTGCAGCATGTCCAGCCCACAGGACAGCACCAGAAGGTCTTCCGCCTCGACGACCAGGCCGGGGCGGGGCGTGAGCCTGCGGTAGTCCTCACGGACGACGGCGACGATTTGCACCGCTCCATGGCTTTGGTGTTCCAACTCGGCCACGCTGCGGCCCACGGCCGGAGAGCCTTGCGGGACATGGATCTCGCTGGTGTAGCCTTCGGGCCGGGCCGATGGCGCCGCCGCCGCCAGGTCGGCGCGCGGGCGCCGCAGCAGGCGCCAGGCGAAGGCGAGGAACGCCAGCCCGGCCAGCGCCACGATGCCGCCGACCGGGGCAAAAGCGAACAGGCCGTAGCCGGCGCCTGCCGCGTTTTCCCGCATTTCGGAGATCAGGATGTTGGGCAGGGTGCCGACCAGCGTGGCGGTTCCGCCAAGGGTCAGGGCGAAGCGGACCGGCACCACCGCGGGGGAAGGCCATTGCCGGGCACGGCGCAGGACCTGCGACGGCACCGGCAGAAAGGCGCTGGCCGCGCCGTGGCTGTTCAGGACCGCGGCAACCGCCGCGGCCATGCCGCCCAGCACGGCCACCTGCACCCCGGCGCGGTTCAGCAACGGTGCAAGCAGGCGCACCGGCGCCGCCAGAAGCCCGGAGTTCCGCACGCCCGCCGCCAGGATCAGCAGCGCCGGAAACGTGACGACGGCGGGATGGGAGAACCCGCTGAACACTTCCCCGGCCGGCACCAGGCCGGCGCCCGCAGCCGCGAGCAGCGCCAGCACCGCCACGGCGTCATGCCGCCAGCGCCGCCAAGCGAGCAGCGCCAGCATGACCACGACGATGACCGCAAGCATCAGTTGCGGCTGCGTCACCACCGCGGCCTGAAGGGAGGGCGGCACCGCGCGGCCGGCTGCAACTTCGTCATGGCCATCCAAGTTATCGCGGCGTTGAGAGTTCCGCTGCCGAACTCGCCGCGCGACGCAACGGGAGCAGCCTACATGTCGCCAGTTGAAATCCTTGTTGGGCTGGCGGCGGCCTGCGTCGCCCTGGCGCTGGTGGCCCGTCACGCCAAGGTGCCCTCGGCGGTGGCCCTGGTGCTGGGCGGCATGGTGGTGGCGCTCATCCCCGGCATGCCGCAGGTGGACCTGGACCCGCACATCGCGCTTGCCTTGTTCCTGCCCCCGCTGCTGCAGGCCAGCGCCTACCGTACCGATTGGGAAGCGTTCCGCTTGGCGCTGCAGCCGATCCTGCTGCTGGCGCTGGGGGCTGTCCTGTTCACCACGGCGGCGATTGCCGTCACCGTCAGGATGCTCAACCCGGACCTGCCGTGGGCGGCGGCGGTTGCCTTGGGCGCCATTGTCGCCCCGCCGGACGCGGTGGCGGCCACCGCCGTGCTCAAGACCATGCGCCTGCCGCGCCGCCTGGTGACGATCCTGGAAGGCGAGAGCCTGCTGAACGACGCGTCCTCGCTTATCCTGTATCGCTTCGCCGTGGCGGCGACCGCCGCCGGCAGCGTCAGCTTCGCCGACGCCGGCGGGGCATTCGTGCTGTCGTCCGCGGGCGGGGCGGTGATCGGCTACGCCGTCGGGCGCTTGGTGATCTTCGCGGCGCGGACGCTCGACGACACCTTGCTGGAAATCGCGGCGATCGTGCTCGCCGGGTTCGCCAGCTACATCGCAGCCGAGCTGTTCCACCTTTCGGGCGTGCTTGCCGCGGTGGCCTGCGGGCTGGTGATCGGCCGGGGGCAGCACGAGGTTCTTTCGGCGCGGACGCGGGTGGAAAGCACGGCCGTGTGGAACTTCCTGGAATTCATGCTGACCAGCCTGGTGTTCATCCTGATCGGGCTGCAGCTTCGCGACGTGCTGGAGCGGCTGGGCGCTTACAGCATCCTTGACTTGGTTCTGCAGGGCCTGGCCATGTCGGCCACGCTGATCCTGAGCCGCTTCGCCTGGGTGTTCGCGTCGTCCGGGCTGTCGCAGGTCCTGCCGCGTCGCTTCCACCTGGACGGCGCCGTGCTGCCAATCAGCCACCTTGTCGTGGTGTCCTGGGCGGGGATGCGCGGCGTGGTGAGCCTTGCCGCGTCCTTGGCGCTGCCGGTCGGCTTTCCCGGTCGCGACCTGATCATTTTCCTCGCGTTCTGCGCCATCCTGGTGACCCTGGTGCTGCAAGGGACGACGCTTGGCTGGGTCATCACCCGGCTGCGCGTCGTTGCAGTGGCGGAGGAGGACGCGGCGAAATGGGAAGCCTCCGTGCGCCGCTCGGCGGCCGAGGCCGCGCTTGCGCTGGTGGAGCGCCGGCTGTTCCACGGACGCGTGCTGGGCATGCCCGACCAGGACATGCTGCGCGAGTTCCGGCGCCGCGCCGCCGATGCCCGGCAATTGGAAGCGGGGCCGGAACTGGCGATGCGCCGCCGCGCCGCGAAGCTGCGGCTGGAGCTGGAAGCCGTGCAGGCGGCCCGGCGCTCCGTGCTGGACCAGGCGCACACGCTGGACATCGAGCTGCTGCAGGCGATCGAGGAGGAGTTCGACTTCGAGGAAGGACGGCTGCACCGCTCGCTGGGGGAAGCGGAGCACGCCCGGGGGTGAGCATCGTTTTGCGGAGCGTGTCCACGCGCAGCAGGCAAAATGATGCGCCTACCAAGAAACCCTAAGCAGCCGTCCGTGGCGCTAGCCATGGATGGCTCTTTATACGGACGGCTTGGTCGAATGCCCGTCGTCCGTCGATGGACACCCGTTCTACGGCACGGGTCGCGTAGGATGGGTGAAACCCATCAGCAACCGCACACAGGTCGGCCAATCGCGCCGCCGGTACAGCCATCGTCGCCCGGCCAGCAGCCCTCAAGCCTTCGCCGGGGCCTGGCTGCCGGGCGCCAAGGCCTCGATCTGGGCCAGCAGCCGGGAAAAGTCGATCGGCTTGGGGTGGTAGTCGTCGCATCCCGCCGCCAGCGCCTTTTCGCGGTCGCCTGACATGGCGTGCGCCGTGAGCGCGATCACCGGGATGCCGGCGGTGGCAGGCTCGGCCTTCAGCAAACGGGCGGCCGACCAGCCGTCCAGCACCGGCAGGTTCATATCCAGCAGAATGATCTCCGGCATGTCTGCGCGGGCACGGTCAATCCCAGCCTGCCCGTCGGTCGCAACCGTCACCTCGTGGCCGCGGCGCGACAGCCGACGGGACAGAAAGTCCCAGATTTCCTCGTGGTCCTCGACCAGAAGCACGCGCATGAACTCGATCTCCGCAAAGGGCTTGGCAGCATTCAGATGGATGTGGGGCTGGTCGGCTCGGGGTGCGGGGGCGCCAGCGACCGCAGCTCGCCGGCAAGCTGGCGCAGGTTCGTCTGCCCCTTGCTGAGCACCCGGTCCGCGCCGTCGAGCTGCCGCCGCTCCTCGGCATCCAGGTCCCGCGCCGTCAGCACCACGACGGGGATGTTGCCGCAGCCGGGGCGCCCGCGCAGCTCGTGCAGGAACGCGAACCCGTCCATGACCGGCATGGTGAGGTCGAGCAGGATGAGCTGCGGCGGCGCGTGCGCCACCAGGTCGAGCGCTTCGCGGCCGTTGCTGGCTTCCGAAACAGTCCAGCCGTCACGTTGCAGCACGGCACGCAGCCGGGCGCGGGCGTCCGGATCGTCATCCACCACGAGGATGTCGCCGGCCTCGCCGCGGAACCGCTCCATGACGGCCTTCAAGCGGTCCCACTCGACCGGCTTGGGCACAGTGTCGGCGGCGCCGAGCGAGGCGCCGAGGCCGGGCTCGTTCACGAACGTCACCATCACGACCGGAATCGCCGCCACGTCCGGGTCGGCCTTGAGCGCGCTGAGCACCGACCAGCCATCCATCTGCGGCATCATCACGTCCAGCAGGATGGCGCGGGGGTGCAGCGTGCGGGCAAGCTCGATGCCGAGCCGGCCGTCCGGGGCCACGCGGACCGCGAAGCCTTCCCGCTCCAGGAATCGGCTCAGCAGGTCGCGCTGGGCAGGGTCGTCGTCGATTACCAAGACGAGGTGCTGCCCGGACCCGGCCTCCCCAACCTTGGCCTCCGCCCCTGCCTCGTCAGGCTCGCCCGCCTGCTCCGGCATCTCGGCCGGCAGGCGGATGGTGAAGGTGGAGCCTTCGCCGAAGGCGCTGGTGGCCGTCACGTCGCCGCCCAGCAGGCGGCAGAACGCCCGCGTGATGGCCAGGCCCAGCCCCGTGCCGCCGAAGCGGCGCGTCGTGGAAACGTCGGCCTGGGTGAACCGCTCGAACAGCTTGTCCAACTGCTCCGGCGTCATGCCGATGCCGGTGTCCGCCACGCTGAGCACGACCTCGCCGCCGACCCGCTCCGCCCGCAGCGTGATCTGTCCGCCTTCGGTGAACTTGGCGGCGTTGCTGACCAGGTTGAACAGGCATTGCCGGAGCTTCACCTGGTCGGTGCGCATGGTGCCCAGGCCCGGCTGGAGGTCGAGCGCGATCTCGCTGCCTTTCTGCTGCACCAGCGATCCCACCGTGGACGCCACGTCGCGCACCAGCGCCTCCACATCGACCTCCTCGGCAAAGGTGGTCATCCGGTCCGCCTCGATCTTCGACAGGTCCAGCACGTCGTTGATGAGGCTCAGCAGGTGGCGCGCGTTGGACTGGATCTTGCGGACATCGCCCAGGAGGTGCTGCTCGCCGGTTTCTTCCATCTCTTCCTCGATCATCTCGCTGTAGCCGATGACCGCCGAAAGCGGCGTGCGCAGCTCGTGGCTCATGTTGGCGAGGAACTGGCTCTTGGCGCGGTTCGCGGCTTCGGCCGCTTCCTTTGCGGCGCTCAGCTCTTCCTCCGCCTGCTTGCGCTCGGTGATGTCGGTGTGGGTGCCGACCCATTCGCGAACCTCGTCGTCGTCCAGGATCGGCACGCCGCGGGCCGCCATCGTCCGCCATTCGCCGTCGGCGCGGCGCAGCCGGTGGTCAATGGCGAACAGGGCGTTGTCGGCCACGGCGCGCGTCCAGGCTTCGAGCGTGGCGTCCCGGTCCTCGGGATGCACGGCCTGCAGCCAGCCGAACTCCTCGTACTCCGCCTGGGCTTGCCCGGTGAATGCCGTCCAGCTCGCCTGCGGCGGCGTGAGTTCGCCCGAGGCCGTCGTCGTCCAAACAATGGCGGCGCTGGTTTCGATCAGGGTGCGGAACCGCTCCTCGCTTTCGCGCAGCCGGCGCTCCGACCGCTTGCGGTAGGTGACATCCGTGACCACGACCCCCGCGCCGGCCGTGCCCGGCCCTTCCTCCTTGGGCAGGGGAAAGAAGCCGAACTGGAACTCGCGCAGCAGGGCCGGGTTGGTCCGGCTGCGCATGGCGACCTCGATGCCGGTGACGGTGCGCCCGGCGTCCAGCACTTCGGCCAGACGCGGTTCGAGGACGCCGCGCATGCTGGGCAGCACATCCCAAAGGCTGCGGCCCACCGCGGCGTCGAGCGCCCGCTCGCTCATGGTTGAAAACGACCGGTTCATGTGCTGGACGTGCAAAGCCGGGTCGAGGAAGCCCAGGCCCACCGGCGCGTTGTCCAGGACGCTTCCGAGCAGGGCCGTGCTGGCGCGCTCCGCCCGGCGGCGGCGCACCGCCAGCAGGGCGATGGCCGCGAACGCCGCCAAGATGGCGGCCGTGGCGACCACCTGCAGCAATGCTCCGAACCGCGCCTGCTCGATGCCGTTGATGCGGGCGCGGGCCGTGTCTTGGATCGTGGTTACGGCCGCCCGCACCTGGTCCATCGACGACTTGTCCTGCCCTGTGAGGATCAGCGCCGTGGCGGCTCCCATCCCCGAATCCCGCCGGGCGTCGATGACCCGGCTGGCAAAGGCCCTCTTGGTTTCGACGAGGCCGGCCAGGCGCTCGGCCGCTTGCTTGTCCGTGCCGACCTCCTTGATCGCGCCATCCAGGGCGGCGGTCGCCTGCTCGTAGGGTTCGAGGTAGGACGGCACCCCGGTCAGGACGTAGCCGCGCTCCCCGGTTTCAAGGTCCTTCAGGATGGACAACAGCCTCTCGGTCGCCATCAGGACGCGATTCTGCTCGGCCACGACCAGGCGGGCGTGCCCGGCCGAGATCAAGGCCCAGGCTGCCGTGCCAAGGCCGAGAGCCAGCAGCAGGCCCGCCAGCACGTTAAGGGCGGAGTGTGTCGGCAGAGCCGCCGCCAAGCCGCGCCAACGGGAGCTGCGCGTTGCCGGTTCATCCATCATTGAGCACCTTAACCGAAGCGGATACTACGCCGGCCCTTGGGCCGCGTTCCTCAAGCCGCATGCTTGTCCCGGTCATGCCGGGCTTGGCACCGGCTGCGGCCGGCGGGCCGAGATCGCCCGGGCCAGCGCGACCAGCTCCCCCAGCGACAAGACGATGTTCTCCTCGCTGCCTTCCGCGCGCAACGCGCCGAGCAAGGGGCTGGCGCCCCCGGCGTGCCACAGGCAGACAACGATGGCGGCGTTCGGCATCCGCCGCTGGATGCGGCGGAGCAGGTAGCGGATGCCGGATGCGCTGCTTCCTTGCTCCAGCACGGACAAGCAGCACAGCCGCACATCGCCAAGCTGCGCCGGCTCCTCGCGCCCGGTGCCGAGAATGGCGTTGGACTCGCTGCGCGCGGCAAATCCCGCGTCCTGCAGCACCTGCACCGCCATGGTCGCGGCCAGGTCGTCGAGCTGCCCGCGGCCCGGTATGCACAGCACGGCGCCGTCCGCCTGCCATTCGGGCGGCGCCGCACGCTTCTGCGCGCCGGCGCCGCCTTGACCCACGGCGAGGGTGGACAGCAGGGCCTCGATCTGGCGGTGGATGGCTTCAAGCCGCTCGAAGGCCAGGGTGTCGCGCGACAGGTCCGCCTGGGCCAAAGCCAGGCCGCGCATGGCGACCTGGTCGTAGTACTGGGCCAACGAGGAACTGCCGACCGCCTTGCGGGCCTGGACCGCGAGTTCGGCCGCGTTGCCCTCAAGCGCGCGCTGGTAGAACGTTTCCGGGGGTTCCAGGGGAGGGCTGTCGCCCAGCATGACTTCGAGAAACGCCAGGGACTCCACATGCCGCCCGACCACGACCAGGCAAACGGTCAAGGGCGTCGCGATCAGCAGCCCGACCGGCCCCCACAGGAACGTCCAGAACGCTGCCGCAAGGATCACGGCGATCGGCGACAGCCCCGTGCTGTGGCCATACAGCAACGGCTCGATGACCTGCCCCATGGCCAGGTCGCTGACGAGGAACAACGCAAGCACCACCAGGGCCAGCGACCAGCCCGGCGTGACCGCGAGCGCCAGCAGGAACGGCGGCACCACGGCGATGAAGCTGCCGATGAACGGCACGAACCGCATCAGCCCCGCGAGGATGCCCCACATAAGCGGGCTTGGCAGGCCCGCGAGCCAAAGGCCCGCCGCGATGAACGCCCCAAACGCCGAGTTCAAGGCCAATTGGATCAGGAAGTAGCGCGACAAGCGGCGGGCCGCGTCGTTCATCGCCAGGATGGTCCGATGCAGGTCCTTGCGGCCGACCAGGCGCACCAGCCGGTCCCGAAGGTCTTCCCGGGACAGCAGCACGAAGATGAGGAAGACGACGACCACCCCGACGGAGGCGAGCGGGCCAAGCAGCGGCTCGGCGATGGTGCGGACGACCACCAACGCCGATGGGGCGCCAAGATCGCCGGCCGACCCGGCGGGCGAGGCGGACGGCACCGCTTCCGCGCCGGGTCGTGCCGGGCCGAGCTTCACGGTCCCCGCGTCGGCGCCGCCCAGCAGGGAGCGCAGGGAATTGTTGAACCGTTCCAGCAGTTCCGTCCCGGTTGCCAGGAACCGCATCTTCTCCTGGATGGTCGCCTGGTAGCTCGGCAAGCTCCCGGCCAGCGTCGTGGCCTGCCCGCCGACGATGGCGCCTACCCCGGCAATGATCGTGAAAGCGAGCGCCACGGCGACCAGAACCGCCGGGGCCTTGCCGAGCCGGGCGCGCTGCAGCAGGGCGACAACCGGCGCCAGCACGAACGCGAGCAGCACCGCAAGCACCAGGGGCACCAGCAGCTCGCGCCCGAAGTAAAGCGCGACCACCACCACGGCCCCGGCGTTCAATGCTGAAAAGCCCATGCGGCTTGGGTAGGGCGCGGCGTGCGGAAGGCCCGCTCCGGGCTGTTGTTCACTGGACAGCGACATTTGGCGGCTTTCTCGTTATGCACCCCAAACTGGCCTCCCATCGAGGCGGCCGGCGCGATGGCGGCGGGAGGTGATGATCTGTGGTCAGCTCTTGGAAGCAGCCACCGCTCTCGGCTATCACATCGGGCGTTCCACAAGCAGGGGCGGGAGCAAAGCTGCGTGACCAAGATCTTGCTTGTCGAGGACCACGAGGAGCTGTGGGACATGATGTCGCGCCGGCTGCGCCGCCACGGCTTCGATGTCGTTTTGGCGCATGACGGCCAGCAGGCGCTGTCGCAGGTCGGCGCCGAACAGCCCGATCTCGTGCTGCTGGACATGGACCTGCCGGTGATGGACGGCTGGACGGTTGCCCGCACGCTCAGGGGCGGCGGCGCCCAGGCGCCGGTTCCCATCATCGCCCTCACGGCGCACGCGATGGCGGGGGACCGGGCCAAGGCGCTGGCCGCCGGCTGCGACGACTACCACCCGAAACCGGTCGATTTCCCGAAGCTACTGACCCAGATCGACGACGCGCTGCTCAAGCGGGAAGAAGCGGACGCCTGAACGGCGCCGCCGATCCGCGGGGGCAAGCGCCCGGTCGCCATGGAGGCAACCGGGCGCAGGACGGCTATGGCGTGACCGTCAGCCGAGGAAGCCGGTGGAGATCCAGGGCACCGCCGCGACGATCACGAGGCCG
>CALMVT010000495.1 GCA_937873175.1 uncultured Acetobacteraceae bacterium
TGCCGGTGCCGCTTGCGCCCAGCCGGCCGGACGGCGCGGCGCTCGGCCCCGTCCCGAGTTCCGCCTCACCACTGCTGTCGCGGGCGGAGGCGGGGCAGCGCTTCCTGCGCGGCCGCCTGGTGCATACACTGCTGCAGCACCTGCCGGACGTGCCGGAGGCGGACCGGCCCGGCGCGGCGCGGGCGCACCTCCGCTTGGCCGGGTTCGGCCTCGCTCCGGAGGAGGTGGAGGCGTTGGCGGAGCAGGCACTGGCCGTGCTGTCCCACCCGGATCTGGCGCCGCTGTTCGGTCCCGGCAGCCGGGCGGAGCAGCCGCTGACCGGCGCCGTTGGCGGTGTGGTGGTGAGCGGCGTCGTGGACCGCATGGCTGTGCTGCCGGGCGAGGTCTGGGTGGCGGACTTCAAGACCAACCGCGCGGCGCCCGCGGACGTGGCGGATACCCCCGTACGCTACCTGCGCCAGTTGGCGGCCTATCGCGCGGTGCTACGCGGTATCTACCCGGACCGGCCCGTCCGCTGCGCGCTGATCTGGACGGATCAGGCCGCCGTCGTGCCTATCCCCGGGCCCTTGCTGGACGCGCACCAGCCCGGCGCTTGATCGAGGTGTCGCTGCGCCCCAACTTCTTTGCAGGAAGCAGGAGTTCATCCATGAGCGAAAACACCGTCGCGGTCGGCGACGACACTTTCAAAAGCCAGGTTCTGGAGTCCAAGGAACCGGTGCTGGTCGATTTCTGGGCCGAATGGTGCGGCCCTTGCAAGATGATCGCCCCGGCGCTGGAGGAGATCGCGCAGGAGTACAAGGGCCGCGTCACCGTTGCGAAGGTGAACATTGACGACAACCCGATGTCGCCCAACGCCTATGGCGTCCGCGGCATCCCGACGATGATCCTGTTCAAGGACGGCAAGCCCGCCGCGACCAAGGTAGGGGCCGCACCGAAGAGCGAGCTGAAGCGCTGGGTGGCCGGCCAACTTGGCTGATCCATAAGAGTTAGGATAATGGATACTCGTAGCGGATAAAGCCCGAGTGCTTGGCGATGCGGTCATAAAGCTGCCGGGCCACCGCGTTGCCGTCCTGGGTCAGCCAGTAAAGCCGTGCACTGTCCCGCTCCCGGGCGTGCGCGGCGACCGCTTCGATCAGCGCGCGGCCCGCCCCTTGGCCCCGCACGCTCTCATCGGTGTAGAGGTCTTGGAGGTAGCAGACCGGCGCCGCGGTCCAGGCACTGCCATGAAACAGGAAGTGGGTGATCCCGACGATCCGCCCATCGACGCGCGCGGCCAACCCGTGAAGCACTGTGTTGTCCAGCAGGCGCTGCCAGGTCTGCTCAAAAACATCGTCCGGCAGGGTTGTCTTGTAGAACAACAAATAGGCGTGCCAGAGTTCTGCCCACCGTGAACGATCTTGCGGCACCAGGCCGGTGATCTCCATCGTCCGTCAGCCTCCCAGGGTCAGCGCCGCTCGCCACCTTCTGGACCATAAAAGAACACCCAGGTCGCAAAGTCTTCCGAAAACTCCTCGAAGCGATGCACCGTGCCGGCCGCGACGAACAGCGCGTCACCGGGACCGAACCGCACGCGCTCCTCGCCTTGGAGCGGCAGGGAGGTGTCGTCGAAAGGAAGGCTCTCCACGGCGCGCATGAAAACCCCGGTTCCGGACACGATGACGTAAAGCTCGTCCCGGTCATGCGCCGTTTGCGGGTCATGCTCCTTGGGCGCAAACCAGCGCAGCTCCATGGAGCCGTGGGCGAGCATAAGAGCAGTGGCGCGTCCGGCGTCGTTGGGCGTGACCTTGGCATCTGCGACCGTGACACGCAATTTTCCCGGCGCCGGCGCTTCGGGACCGTCCATGACCAGCTCCACGATGTCGGAGGACGCGGACTAACCGCTTAGACCATCAGTGTTGGGTCGTTCTGCCCGACGCCAAGACCCCATTGCACCTTATTCCTCACCATCCGACTTCAAAACTTCGCCGGCCAAATACAAGCTGCCGCAGATCAGCACGCGCGCATGTGAACAAGTTGGCAACTTCTTGAGCGCCTCGGCGACAGTGGGGCCGGGCACCGCAACGCCGCCGGATGCCGCGATGATGGCCTCGACCGGAAGCGCCAGGTGCTGCCCGGGTTCCTGGACCGCAAAAACCTCCACCGCGTGCGGCAGCAAAGGCCGCAGGAACTCGGCGGCGTCCTTCGACTGCTTCATGCCGACGATCAGGCAAAGCGGGCAGTCCGCCCAGCCCGCCGCGTGGCGGGCCAGGGCTGCGCCGGCGCCGGGGTTGTGCCCGCCGTCCAGCCATACCTCCCAACTCGGCGGCGCCAGCCGGGCCAGCCGCCCGCCGAGCCGCTGCAACCGCGCCGGCCACTCGGCCCGCGCCAGCCCGGCCCAGGCGGTTTCTGGTACCGGCCTCGCCGCCCGCAGCGCCGCCACGGCGATGCCAGCGTTGTCTATCTGGTGGGCGCCGGGCAACGACGGCCTCGGCAGGGCAACCGACCCGCCCGCATCGGTGAACCGCAGCCCAGCGGCGGCCTCGGCGATCTCCCAATCACGGCCGCGCGTCAGGAGCGGAGCGCCGGCCCGCTCGGTGGCGTCTGACAAGGCATTGAAGGCTTCAGTCGGCTGCGCCCCCGTCACCAAGGGGACGCCGCGCTTCGCGATGCCGGCCTTCTCCGCCGCAATCGCCGCCAAGGTGTCGCCGAGCAGGTCCCGGTGGTCCATCGAAATGGAGGTGACGGCGCAGGCGGCCGGGGCGCGGATCACGTTGGTCGCGTCGCCGCGGCCGCCCAGCCCGACCTCAAGGATGCAGAGATCCGCCGGCACTTGCGCGAACAAGTGGAACGCCGTGGCGGTGATCACCTCGAACACCGTGATGGGGGCGCTGCCGTTGACCTGCTCGATGTGTTCCAGCGTTTCCGCCAAAGCAGTATCGGATACCAAGCACCCGGCAATACGGAACCGCTCATTGAACCGCATCAAGTGCGGCGAAGTATAAACGTGGACGCGCAGCCCGGCCGCCTCTGCCATCGCGCGCAGGAAAGCGCAGGCGCTGCCCTTGCCATTGGTGCCGGCCACGTGGATCACCGGCGGCAGTTGGCGCTCCGGATGGCCCAGTTGCGCCAGCAGGCGTTCCAGCCGATCGAGGCTGAGGTCGATGAGCCGCGGGTGCAAGCCGTGCAGCCGCTCGATGATCGGCTCGATCCGGTTGCGGGGAAGGACCTCGCTCACGCGGCGGCCGGCTCTGGCAACGGTTGAGACGGCGGCTTCGGCTCCGCGGGCGCCTCCACCGGCACGCGCAACAGGCCGATCAGCCGGGCCAGGGTGTCCCGCATCTCGGCGCGCGGCACCACCATGTCGAGGATGCCATGGGCATGGAGGTACTCGGCGCGCTGGAATCCGTCCGGCAGGGTTTCCCGAACCGTTTGCTCGATCACCCGGCTGCCGGCGAAGCCGATCAGCGCGCCGGGTTCCGCGATCTGCAGGTCGCCCAGCATGGCGAAGCTTGCGGTGACGCCGCCGGTTGTGGGGTCGGTCAGCACCGTGATGAACGGCAGCCCGGCCTCCTTTACCAGCCGGGCCGCGATGGTGGTGCGCGGCATCTGCATCAGGCTGACGGCGCCTTCCTGCATCCGGGCGCCGCCGCTCGCGGTGAACGCGATCAACGGTGCCTGCTGCAGCACCGCGAGCCGGGCGGCGGCAACGATGGCCTCACCCACCGCGGCGCCCATGCTGCCCCCCATGAACTCAAAAGCCTGCGCCACGACCACGGCGCGGTGGCCGCCGATGGCGCCGTGCGCGACCAGCACCGCATCGTCAAGCCCGGTCTTGTCCCGCGCCTCCTTCAAGCGGTCGGCATAACGTTTGCTGTCGCGGAAGCGCAGCGGGTCCAAGGGCACGCGCGGCAGCTCGATGCGGGTGAAGCCCGGGTCGGCATCAAAGGTGTAGGCCAGGCGCTCCGCCGCGGTCGGGCGCATGTGAAAGCCGCATGCCGTGCAAACCTTCAAGTTGCGCGCCAGGTCGCTGGCGAACAGCATTTGCTGGCATTCGGGGCACTGCACCCAAAGATTGTCCGGCACCTCCCGCCGGCCCAGCAAAGTGCGGATCTTCGGGCGGACATACTCGGCGAGCCAACTCATGCCCCGCTCCCCAAGCAAGCCGTGCGCGGCCCGCTCCAGGCGCAAGCGGTGCGGGCGGGCGCAATCGCGTTCAATGTGCTCTCCTCCATCGAACGCCAGTCATACCGCACCGTCCGGCGCCGGTCACGTCCCCCGGTCCTTTGGCCTGGTTCTTGGGGATACGCAGCCGCGCCAAAGCAGAGTAGGATGCGGCATGCTGTATATGAATGCCGGCCTTGCTCCCCGCCGCCCCTTCCAGCCGCATGCCGAGCCGTCAGAGCCTGCGCCCGTTTGGATCGACCTACTGCGGCCGACCGACCAGGAACGCTCTGCCGCGGAGCGGCTGACCGGCCTGCGGGTGCCAGCCCAGGCGGACCTGGCGGAAATCGAGAGCAGCAGCCGATTGTCGAGCGAAGGCAAAACCCTGTCGCTCAGCATGCCGATGATCTACCGCTCGGCGGATGGGCTGTCCAAGGTGGCCCCGCTCGGCTTTGTGCTGTCGCCGGAGCACCTGATGACGGTGCGGTTTGCCGATATGCCGGTGTTCGACCAATTCGCTGAGCGGTTCGTCGGCAGCGCCGCGCACTCCTCCAGCGTGGCGGCGTTTCTGAGCCTGCTGGAGGCCATCGTTGACCGCTTGGCGGACATACTGGAGCACGTGGGCGCGGACCTCGACGCCATCTCGCGCCGGGTGTTCCGGTCGGAACGCGGTGCCAAGCGGAACGCGGCGCGGACGGACATGCAGTTGCAGGCAACGCTGCGCGCGGTGGGCAACGCCGGGGAGCGGGTTTCCAACATCCGGGACAGCCTGCTCGGGGTGAACCGCATTGTGCTTTATGTTAACGAGGCTGCGGCGGACTGGATTCCCGGAAACTTGCGGCCCCGGTTCAAGACGGTGCGGCAGGATGTCGCGTCGCTGGCAGATTACGACAATCAGTTGACCAACAAGGTGCAGTTCCTGCTGGACGCGACGCTGGGCTTCATCAACATCGAGCAGAACAACGGCATCAAGATCCTGACGGTCGTGTCCGTGGTGGGCGTGCCGCCGACGCTGATGGCCAGCATCTACGGCATGAACTTCAAGATGATGCCGGAACTGGAATGGCACTACGGCTACGCCTATGGGCTGGCCGTGATCATCCTGAGCGCAATCCTGCCGTTCCTGTGGTTCAAGCGTCGGGGCTGGATCTAGCCCGCGCGTTCCTGACGAACGCCTGGATCAGCCCGGCATCCTTCACGCCGCGGCTCCGCTCCACGCCGGACGACACATCGACCGCAGAAGCGCCCGAGATGCGCACGGCCTCCGCCACGTTGTCAGGGGTGAGACCGCCGGCCAGCAGCCAGGGCGCCGGCGCGGTCCAGCCGCGCAGCACGGACCAGTCAAACGCCTGGGCGTTGCCGCCGGGCAGCGCGGCGCCGGGTGGCGCCTTGGCGTCCAGCAACAGGGCATCCACGCCGCCGTCGTCCGTCGGCAGGTCGGCAGCGCCGCCCACGCCCGCTGCGACCCACACCGGCGCACCGAACCGCGTCCGGAGTTCGGCGGCACGTCCTGGCGTGCCGTGCACCTGCAGCACGTCCAGGGCCAGGGAGGCCAAAACCTCGGCCACGTCGTCGTCGGAGGGATCGACGAACAGCCCGACCCGCGCCGGGCCGCCGGGGCGGTGCGCCGACAGGGCGGCGGCCTCCGCCGGCGTCACGGCGCGCGGAGACGGCGGGAAGAACACGAAGCCGATGTAGTCGGCCCCAGCGTCTGCCGCGGCGTCCAACGCTTCCGGCGAGTTGATGCCGCAGATTTTCACGAGCGTTGTCATGCGATCTCCGAAGCGATGGCGGCAGCGGCGGCGGCCGGGTCGGCACCGCCGGTGATGGGACGGCCGACCACAATCCAATCGGCGCCGGCATTCACGGCCTCCTGCGGGGTCACAGTGCGTGCCTGATCATCTAGCCCGGCGCCGGCAGGCCGGATGCCCGGCACCACCAGGGTCGGGCGCGATCCCAGGGCGTCCCTGAGCATGGGCGCTTCCTGCGCACTGCACACCAGCCCGTCCGCGCCGGCCTCCATCGCCAGGCGCGCCAGCCGCAGCACCTGCTGGCGCGGCCCGCCAGCGACGCCGGTGGCGTGCAGGGCGCTGCTGTCGAGGCTGGTCAGCACGGTGACGGCGAGCAGCATCGGGGGTTGATCGACAGTATCCGCGGCGCTGCGGGCCGCCGCCAGCATCGCGCCGCCGCCGCCCGCATGGACCGTCAGCATGGCCGGGCGCAGCGGCAGAACGGCCCGTATGGCGCCGGCGACGGTGTTGGGTATGTCATGCAGCTTCAAGTCCAGGAACACCGGACGCGACTGAACGCTGCGGACGCCCGCAGGACCCTGTGCGAGGACGAACTGCAGGCCCAACTTCAGGATGCCGCAATACGGCGCCACCGCCGCCGCCCACGCCGCCGCCTGGTCCGCATCCGCGGTGTCCAGGGCGACGATTAGCCCGGCCATTACACGCCGGGCGGCGGCAAGGCCATGGCGGTGCCGGCGGCACTCCTGGGCTGCGCCCTGAGCGCCCGCACCTCGGCCTCAAGCTGCCGTACGGTGCGCTCGGCCTGGCGGGCACGGCTGGCCGTGACCACGCCGGCGCCCCAGGTCATGAGCGCGCCGATGATGAAGAACAAACCGGACGCTACCAGGATCGTGATCGACAGCGGCGCGTCGATCACGATGTCGGTGGGCCACAAGCCCAATTGGACCACCTGCCGGTTGGACAGCGCGAAGGCCACCAGGATGATCAGCACAGGCACGGCGAGCAGGAAGCGCATGATACTAGGCCATCACGCGTTCGGCGCGCGCAGGCACGCGGGCCGGCTTGCCGCCGCGGTCCACCCGTTCCCGCAATTCCTTGCCGGCCTTGAAGAACGGCACCGCCTTTTCGTTGACCGGAACCGCTTCGCCAGTGCGCGGATTGCGACCGGTGCGGGCGTCCCGCCGCTTCACGGTGAAGGCGCCGAAGCCCCGCAGTTCGACCCGGGTGCCGCGGGCAAGGGCGGCGGTGATCTCCTCGAAAATGGTCGAAACGATCAGCTCCACATCCCGGCTGAGCAAATGCGGATTGGCGGACGCAAGCTCTGCGATCAACTCGGATTTCGTCATTGCCTCGATTGCCGTAATGCGTTGGAGTTGTTGGCCCGCTTGCGGGAATGCTGGGCGAACGATGCCGGACACACCGCCGCACGTCAACCGAACGGCACGGTTTCCGTGACCTGAGCGGCCACGAACCGGCCGCATGCACTACTCCGCGCCGCCACCCTGCCAGATTGCCCAGGCCCCCGCCTGCGCCGCCGGCGGGGCAGACAGGCCCGCGACGGCCTGTTGAACGGCTCCTTGCAGGAAGTTGGCCAGCGTTGCCCCAATTGTGCGGCCGTACAACCCGCCGGGTTTTACATCCTCGGCAGGCACGGTCGTGGGCACGCCGCGCTCACGCGCCAGCCATTCCCGCGCTTCGGCTTCGCCGCCGATCTCGTCCACCAAGCCCAGCTTCTGCGCCTGGCGGCCGGTATAAGCGCGGCCGTCGGCCAGGGCGCGGACTTGGGCGGCATCCATGTGCCGGGCGTCCGCCACCATGCCGACGAACTGGTCGTACATGTCGGCGACCAGGGCGGCCAGGTAATCCCGTCCCTGCACCGTCAGCCCGCGGGTGAAGCTCGGCTGGTCTTTCAGCGGCCCGGAGGTGATCGCCTCTGCCGACAGGCCGAGCCGGGTCAGCAGACCGGATACTTCCCCGGTTTGCAGGATCACGCCGATGGAGCCGGTCAGCGTCGCATCGCGGGCAAAGATGCGGGCTGCGGGCAGGGCCACCATGTAGCCGGCCGACGCCGCGGTGCCCCGCATCACCGCCACCACGGGCTTGGCCGCCGCGACCCGCAGCAGCGCGCCGCGCAGGCTCTCGCCTCCGGCCACGGAACCACCGGGGCTGTCGATGGACACGATCACCGCGGGCACGGCACGGTCTTTGGCCAGCGCCGTGACGCGCTCGATCAGCTTGCGATCCTCGGTGATGACGCCGGTCACGTTGATACGGGCAACATGCTGGCCCAAGCCGCCGGTTGTCCGCGGCGACACGACCGCAATCAGCGCCGCCGTGCCGGCCGCCACTGCCAGGACCCGCCAAAGGTTCAGGCGGCGCTTGAGGCGCCGCCTGTCCAGGATCAGGTCGGTTTCAAGCGACAAGGGCTAGCTGTCGCTCTGCTGGTTCCGCCGGCGGATGGCGGCGCCCAGGATGTCGCCCAGCGACGCGCCGGAGTCGGTCGTGCCGAAGTCCTGGATGGCCTGCTTGTCCTCCTCCATCTCCCGGCCCTTGATGGTCAGGCTGAGCTTGCGGGCGGCGCGGTCGATGGCCGTGACCTTGGCATCCACCTTCTCGCCCACGGCGAAGCGGTCCGGGCGCTGGTCGGACTTGTCTCGCGCCAGCTCCGCCCGGCGGATGAAGCCGGTCAGCACCTCGTCCACCTTCACCTCGATGCCGTTCGCCTGCACCGCCGTGACCACGCAGGTCACGATGTCGTTCTTGTGCACGCGGCTCAGCACGTCGGCGGCGGGGTCGTCATGCAGTTGCTTGACGCCCAGGCTGATGCGCTCCTTCTCGGCGTCCACGTCCAGCACCTTGGCCTGGACGACCTGACCCTTCTCGTATTTGGCGATGGCCAGTTCGCCCGGCTCGTCCCACGACAGGTCGGACATGTGCACCATGCCGTCGATGTCGGCGGTGATGCCGATGAACAGGCCGAACTCAGTGATGTTGCGGATCTCGCCCTCGACGGTGCTGCCCACGGGGTGCTCGTCCTGGAACTGCTCCCACGGGTTGCGCTGCACCTGCTTGAGGCCCAGGCTGATGCGCCGCTTGCTGCTGTCCACGTCCAGCACCAGCACGTCCACTTCTTGGCTGGTCGCGACGATCTTGCCGGGGTGGACGTTCTTTTTTGTCCAGCTCATCTCGGACACGTGCACCAGGCCCTCGACGCCCGGCTCCAGCTCCACAAACGCGCCGTAATCCGTGATGTTGGTGACCCGGCCGGAGAACTTGGCGCCTGGCGGGTACTTCGCCGCCACGCCTTCCCACGGGTCGGCTTCCAACTGCTTCATGCCAAGGCTGATGCGCTGGGTTTCGCTGTTGAAGCGGATCACCTGCACGCGGACCGGCTGGCCAATCTGTAGCGCCTCGCTCGGGTGGTTGATCCGGCGCCAGGCGATGTCGGTGACGTGCAGCAGGCCATCGACGCCGCCCAGGTCCACAAACGCGCCGTAATCCGTGATGTTCTTCACCACGCCGTCGAGGATCATGCCCTCCTTGAGGCCCTGGATCAGCTCGCTCCGCTGCTCCGCACGGGTTTCCTCCAGCACAGCGCGGCGGCTCACGACGATGTTGCCGCGGGCGCGGTCCATCTTCAGGATCTGGAACGGCTGCGGCGTGCCCATCAGCGGGCCGACGTCGCGCACCGGACGGATGTCCACCTGACTGCCCGGCAGGAACGCCACGGCGCCGCCGAGGTCCACAGTGAAGCCGCCCTTGACCCGGCCGTAGATCGTGCCGTTCACGCGCTGCTGCGCTTCGAACGACTTCTCTAGGTTGGTCCAGGCTTCCTCGCGCCGCGCCTTTTCGCGCGACAGCACGATGGCGCCGTCCCGGTCCTCGTAGCGCTCGACATACAGCTCGATGTTGTCGCCGGGCTTGACCTCGGGCTTCTGGCCCGGCTGCGCAAATTCCTTGAGCGCGACGCGCCCTTCGCTCTTAAGACCGACATCGACGATGGCGTATTCGTCGGTCAGGCGGACGACGCGGCCGGTGACGACCGAGCCTTCAAAGCCAGCCTCGCGGCCCATCGTCTCATCGAGCAGCGAAGCGAAATCCTCGCTCATGTCGCCATGAGACGGACGGTCGAGAAGGGCAGTGGCGGATGATGCCATGTGTTGATTAGGTTCCTGTGCATGAAACCGGCCCAAGGCTGAAGTCTCTGGGCCGGGGTCATCGAATGCGCGCTCCGTCCCAGCAGGATCGGGGAACGTCTGGCCCGCTGTGCGGGCTGGGTGAAAAGCAGCAAGGGGCCCATGCCAAATGGCCGGACCTTATCCACTTCAGGCAGTGTGGGCAGACATACAAGCCGTATAACAGGTGTCAAGTAAAACCAAGCCGGCTCTGAACAATTTCCAGCGCCCGTGCGAATGCGGCTTCGGCGTCAAGCTCCGTGGTGTCCAGCACCACGGCGTCCGCCGCCGCTTTCAGCGGCGCGGCCTCGCGCGCCGCGTCCTGCGCATCCCGGGCCTGCAACTCGGCTTCTACCGTTGCCAACGGCGCCGCGACGCCGCGGCTTTGCAGTTCCAGCCAGCGCCGGCGCGCCCGCGCGGTGGGGGACGCGGTGACGAACAGCTTGACGGAAGCGTCGGGCGCTACGACGGTGCCGATGTCGCGCCCGTCCAGCACCGCGCCTTGGGCGGCGAAGCGGCGCTGGAATGCGAGCAGCGCCGCGCGCACACCGGGCATCTTGGCGACAAGGCTTGACGCCCGATCCGCTTCGGGGCCGCGCAGGTCGGTGCGCGCGAGGTCGGCGGCCACCAGGGTGTGGGCGGCGGCTTCGGCCGCAGCCGGGTCATCCGGCGTTTGCCCGGCGTCGAGCACCAGCCGCCCAACCGCCCGATACAGCAAGCCGGTGTCCAGGTGGGCGAGGCCGAGCGCCGCCGCGAGCCGCCGGGCAAGCGTGCCTTTGCCGGCCGCGGCCGGCCCGTCGATCGCAATGACGGGCTTCACGCGAGCGGAGCGCCGATCTGGCGCAGCAGCGCCAGGATGCCCGGACAATCCTGCTCGATCCCTGCTGCGTCCACCCGCGCCGGCGTGGCCGATGCAAGGCTCAGCACCAGGCCGCACAAGGCGACGCGAGGAGCCGTGCCCGCCTCGACCCGCACGCCACCCACCGGCCCGGCGCCGGTGCCATGCACCACGATGCTCTCGCTCGCGTCCTCCACCCGGACCCCGTTGAGCCGCAGCATTGCCAGCGTGGCAGACAGCAGGCTGCCATCCGGCGGCGCCGCACGTCCTTCCAGTCGCGTCGGACCGGTGGCGCAAGCGGCCGCGATGGCCAGGATGGGATCGCCGATGGCCATGCTCCCGGCCAGTACCGCCGGCATATCTGCGCCGTGGAGTCCGGTGTAGGTCGCCGTTATGTCAGTCACAGGTGCGCCGCCTTCCAAGCGCTTACGGGTGATCTCCAGGTGCGCCCCCATTTTCTGGAGGATAGTGAATAGCTCGGCACGCTGTGAATCCATCGCCACGCCGCGGATCGTCACGGTTGAGCCCGGCACAATCAGCGCCGCCAGCAGGAGAAGGGCAGCCAGGGACGAGTCTCCCGGAAGCGCCAAGTTCGTCCCCCGCAGTTCCGGCTGGCCCATGACACCCGTCGTGTAGCCGTCGCCGCACGGTTCAACCATGACGCTTGCGCCGAAGTGGCGCAGCAATCCTGCGGCGCGGTCGCAGGTCGGCGCTGTTTCGGTGACGTGGGTCCAGCCCGGCGCGTTCAGCCCGGCCAACAACAGGGCCGATTTTGCCGGCGCAGTCTGCATGGACAGCCGACGCTCGATCGGCACGGCATTCCGGGCGCCTTGCACGGCCAACGGCAGCCAGGCATCGGTCGGGCAATGGAAGCGCGCACCGCAATCCTGTAGCATATCCGTCATCCAACGCATCGGCTGGCGGCGCAGGTTGGCGTTTCCTGTCATGGTTGCGAACAGGTCATGGCTCGCGAGGGTGCCGCAGATCAGCCGGGCGGCAGTGCCTGAGCCGCCGATATCCAGGACGCTTTCCGGTTCGCGCAGGCCGCCGATGCCGCGGCCGGCCACGCGCCATGTGCCCGGCGCTTCCGCGATGACCTCAGCGCCGAGGGCGCGCAACGTGGACGCCATGCGCAGCACGTCGCCGTGTTCCGGCAGCCCCATGATTTGGCTCTCGCCAACCGCTAGCGCCGCGAGCAGCAGCGCGTGGTAGCTGGTGGCCTTGTCGCCGGGCATGCGAACGTCGCCTTCAAGCGGCCGTGCCGGGTGCCTGGAGGTTAGGAAAGGGGGGGTGAGGCTCATGCAGGAGTCTTCGGGAACGATCTGCGGTGGGAGGTAACATGGCCCAGCAGCGTTTGACAGCGAGGCGCTGCGATGGCATGGGCCGCGCCCTTCGCCGTTCACGTGTGGCGAATGGAATTGAGGGACTTGATGGTGAAGCCCGAACTCGGCACGAAGCGCGTCTGCGTCGCCTGCGCCACACGCTTCTACGACCTGACCCGGACCCCGGCAGTTTGCCCGAAATGCGGCACCGAGCAGCCGACCGAGCAGCCGCGCGCCCGTCGGACGGGGGGCAATGTGGCCGATGAGAAACGCTTGAGAAAGGTTCCGGCTCCCGGGTTGGAGGATGCGGACGTCGAGATCGAGACCGCGGAGGAAGAAGCCGAAGAAGACGTGCTGGAAGACGCTTCGGACCTTGAGGACGACGCTGACGCGATCAGCGGCGACATCGAGGTTGAACCTGAGTCCGACGAGAAGGAGTAGGAGGCGCGTCCACCCCGTGAACGGCCTGCTGATGCAAGCCGGTTCGACTTGCGGCGGGTGCATCGTTCGTGCGGGGCATGGTTTTGGGAGCATGTTGGGGTGTTGCTGCGAATCCCTGGCTTTCCCCGCTTGACGCTTTGCGGATTGTCTCTTATGTCCCCGTGACCGGCGCGGGATTG
>CALMVT010000496.1 GCA_937873175.1 uncultured Acetobacteraceae bacterium
CCGGTGCTTTCGCGCGCCCGTGTGACCTGATTTGAGCAGATTCCGAACCACGCCCAGGTTGGAAACGGCGGCGCTCGAATGGTTGCGCGGCGGCGGCGAGCGGTGCTGGAAAGCGCCTGCAAGGCGCTACGGCAGGCCACTCATTCCTGCACGCCTCGCCCTCAGTCGGCGTAATCCGCCTCCTGCCGGTCAAGCAGGCGCTTGAGCGCGGCAAAATGGTAGTCGTACGCGTTGTGTCCGGCGGGCAGCCCGGTCGCATTGAACTGGGCGCGAGTCATTTCCACCACCGCCGGCGCGACATGGCGGCGGGGTTTCCCGGTGGCCATGGCGAGGATCTGCGTCTGGCAGGCGCGCTCCAGAAAGTACAGGCTGTTGAATGCGTCGGCGACCGACGTGCCGCAGACGATCACCCCGTGGTTCGCCAGCATGAGCACCATCTTGTCGCCCAGCACGTCGGCCATGCGCTCGCCCTCCGCCATATCCAGCGCCAGGCCGCCGTATTCGTGGTCGTAGGCGACCCCGCCAAAGAACCCGAGGGCGTTCTGGCCAGTCATCTCGAGCGTCATGTCCTCGAGCTGGGTCAGTGCCGTCGCGTAGGGCATGTGGGTGTGCAGCACGCAGGCGATGCCGCGCCGGTGGATCGGCCCATGGATGCACACGGCCGTGCGGTCGGCGATGCCCGCCCCGGCCGTGACCGCGCCGTCGAAGTCCACTTCCAGGAGATCGCTGGCCCGCACCTCGGACCAGTGCAGCCCGTAGGGGTTCAGCAGGAAGCGGTCGGGTTTGCCCGGCGTGGTCAGGGTGAAGTGGTTGTCGATCCCCTCGTGGAAGCCGTTGCGCACGGCGATGCGCAAGGAGGCCGCAAGGTCGATGCGCGCCTGGCGCTCGGCCTGGGTGCGCGCATCGGGCAGCTTGCTGATCGTTTCGGACATGGCATTCCCTGCTTTCTGGACGTTGGAATTCAGCCTGCCATGGGGGGCAGGCCGCGGACCAGGCCGGCCTGCAGCGCCTGGGGATCATAGGGTGTCCGGGCGAACACCGCGCGCAGCGTGGGCGCGAAGTGCTCCAACGTTTCGGTGGGATAATCGGGGTCGAAGCTGGACTGGTCCCACCGTTCGCAGAAGTCGATGCAGCTCCGGTAAGCCGGGTGCTCCCTGTGCTGCTCGCGCTCAAACTGGTTCCACCCGTAGTGATGGGCGTAGTACACCATCTGGAAGGCACCGTGATGCTCCACGACCCAGGTGCATTCCTCGCGGATGAACGGACGCACCACCTCGGCGGCGAAGCGGTCGTGGTTGCGCGGCGCCAGGCCGTCGCCGATGTCGTGCAGCAGGGCGGCGACGATCCAGTCAGCATCGGCGCCGTCGCGCTCGGCACGCGTAGCGGATTGCAGCGCGTGGTCCAGCCGGGTGATCTTGTAGCCTTCCATGCGCTCGTCCGCCTGGTTCGCCAGCTCGCGCATGACACGGTGGGCGTTGCCGGCGACGTAGCTGTGCTCGGCCTCCTGCAGCAGCAGGTAGTCCTCCTGCGTGCCGTCCTTCATCTGGGTGAAGCCGACCGTTCTCATGCCAGTGATCCCCTCCTGATTGCCGCCGCCTCTTGACCCGTCGCATCCTGACGAAGCCCGGCGGCGGGCCGCGGACGCCGGGTGATGTCGAGCCGCATCTCGATGTATTCGACGAGCTTCGCCGCCGGGTAGCTGATCAGGAAATAGATCACCGCCACCATGGTGAAGATCTCGAAATGCTTGAACGTGGCCGACGCCAGCAGCTGGCCGCTGAACATCAGGTCCCGCAACGTCAACACCGAGACCAGAGCCGAGTCCTTGAAGATCGAGACGAAGAAGTTGCCCAGCGACGGCACGATGATGCGCAGCGCCTGCGGCAGGACGATGCGCTTCATCAGCAGCCGGCGCGACATGCCGACCGCGAACCCGGCCTCCCACTGGCCTCGGGCGATAGCCTGTATGCCGGAGCGGAACACCTCGGCCATATAGGCGGCGTAGTTCATGGTCAGGCCGATCACCCCCGACGCGAACGGCGTGAGCGTGACCCCGGCGTAGGGCAGCACGTAATAGATGAAGAATAGCTGCAGCAGCAGCGGCGTGCCGCGGATAAACTGGATGTAGGCGGCGGCCAGCATGCGCAGCGGCAGCAGCCGGGCCATCCGCAGGAGGCCGAGCACCAACCCGAGCACGCAGGCGAACGCGAACGCCAGCAGCGACACGGTGATCGTGATGAGCGCGCCTTGCAGCAGCGAGGGCAGGAACGCGATCATGTCGTCAAGAGAGAACATCATGGGGCGAGGCCGGACGACTTGCGGGGCCGTGTCATCTTTCGGCTCAGGCGTTGTAGCCGTTAAGGCCCCACTTGCTGAGGATCTTCAGCACCTCGCCGTTGAACTCCATCCACTCGATCGCGGCGGACACGGCGCTGACCAGCTGGATGTCGCCCTGGCGGAAGACGTAACGGCTGTAGCCGTTCGGGTTTTTCGCGGTGCGCGGCTCATAGTCCGCGACCATCTCCACCTTCCATTCCGGGTGGTCCTTGATCGTCGCGGCCATCACGGGCTGGTCGTAGAGCACGGCGTCGAGACGGCCGAGGGCCAGCTCCGGCAGCATCTGCACCCAATCCTTGTACGGCGTCGGGGTGACGCCGGACACCTCGCCCAGCCATTCCATGTAGTTGGTGCCGGTCAGCGTGCCGACCTTTTTCCCCTTCAGGTCCGCAAGCTGGCGCAGCTTGAGCGGGTTGTCCTTGGCCACCACGAGGGTCTCGGCGTAGTAGTAGGTGGGGAAGCAGAAGCCCACGACCTTGGCGCGCGCTTTAGTGTAGTGGATGGAGTCCGCCACCATGTCGAAGCGGCCGGACAGCGTGCCCGGCACCAGCCCGTCGAAGGTCACGGTCTGCACGTCGATCTTGGGAATTTTCAGCATCTTCGCCACCATCCGCATAATGTCGGCGTCCAGGCCCTGCCATTCCTTCGTCTTATCGTCGATGAAGCTGTAGGGCCAATCCTGGGAGATGCCGGCCACCAGGACGCCCTTTTTCAGCACCTTGGCCAGGCTGTCGTCACCGCCGTTGATCTTGGGCAGCGTGAAATCGGCGAAGCTCGCATCGACCGGGGGCTGGTCGGCGGCGCGCGCCGGGGCGGTTCCTGCGGTCGCTGCCAGCAGCGCGGCGGCGCCTCCCGCGCCTCCGGCGCGCATCAACCCACGCCGGCCAAGCCCTGTCTCGTCGCTCATGCTGAATACTCCACGGCTGGTTGGGGATCGGCTTCCCCGCGGTTGAGGATCGTTTGCAGGAACTGGCGGGTGCGCGGACTTCTGGGCGTCGTGAACACCCGCTCGGGCGGGCCGTCCTCCACCACTGCGCCGTGGTCCATGAACACCACCCGGTCCGCGACGTCCCGCGCGAAACCCATCTCGTGCGTGACCACCAGCATCGTCGTGCCCTCGGTGGCAAGCTGGCGCATCACCCTGAGCACCTCGCCCACCAGCTCGGGATCGAGCGCCGAGGTGGCCTCGTCGAACAGCATCAGCTTCGGCTCCATCGCCAGCGCCCGCGCGATGGCAACGCGCTGCTGCTGGCCGCCACTCAGCTCGTGCGGGTAGGCAGATGCGCGGGCCTCCAGGCCCACCTTGCGCAGCAGGGCCAATGCCTGGTCGCGCGCCTGCGCCGGGGGCGTGCCGCGGACATGCACCGGCGCTTCGGTGATGTTGCCAAGGGCGGTCAGGTGCGGGAACAGGTTGAACGACTGGAACACCATGCCGATCTGGGCGCGCACCTGTTCGATCCGCCGGTCGGGGTCGATGACCTTCTTGCCGCCGCGCAGGTAACGGTAAACCGGCACGCCTTCGAAGAAGATTGTGCCGTGGTCGATGGCCTCCAGGTGGTTGACGCAGCGCAGCAGGGTTGATTTGCCCGCCCCGGACGGGCCGATGATGCAGACGACCTGGCCGCGCGGCACGGTGAGCGACACGTCGGTCAGCACGGCGGTGCCATGGAACGACTTCCAGATCCGGTCGAGATGCACGATCGGCGTGGCGCTGACGGGCGTCATGGACATGGCACGCGCCATGCAACTCCCGCGCCACAATTGGAGGTTCCAACATGCGCATTGCCGTGACCGGCGGCCTGGGGCGGCTCGGCCGCCTGGTCGTCGAACGCCTTATGCTGGACCACGACGCCGTCGCGATCGACCAGGCGCCCGCCGACCCGGTGCTGCCCTCGATCCAAGCCGACCTCAACGACCCGGCAGCGCTGCGCGCGGCGTTGTCCGGAGCCGAGGTCGTCATCCACATCGGTGGCATCGACCGTTCGGTCGCCGCCTCGGACCCGGCGACGCTGCAGACCAACGTCGCCGGCACCTGGAACGCCTTCGCGGCCAGCCGGGACGCCAGGGCGCGCCGCGTCGTGCTTTGCTCAAGCACGGCCGTCACCGGCATCGACCAGGGCAATCCCGGCATGGCCCCCGACTATCTCCCGATCGACGAGGACCACGCGCTGCGGCCGACCGATGCCTATTCCGTCAGCAAACGGGCTGCCGAGCTGGTTGCCGAGGGTTTCGCCCGAGGCACGACGCTGGAAGTGCTGACGCTCCGACCGGCCTTCATCGCGTTCCCGGCCATGCGCGGCTTCATGGCCGGGCAGGGCGCGGGCGAACACGGGCGCGAGGAGCCGATGCCGCTCCTGCGTGCCTATGTCGGCCCGGCGGATTGCGCCCGTGCCTTCGCGCTCGCCGCGACGACGGCCTATCCAGGCTTCGCCGCGATGTTCGTGGCCGCTGACGACTGCTTCGCCGACCAGCCGACCGTGCAGCGTGTCGAAGCGCTGTATGGAACGCGGGTGCCGCTTCGCGACGCCGAGCTGTACGCAAGCCGGCCGTTCGCCTCGACGGTCACTTCCGAACGGGCCAAGCGGCTGCTCGCCTGGCAGCCTACGACGCAATGGCCGGACCTGGCGGAAAAGGCTTCCAGCCGTGCTGGCACTGCCCGCACCATATAACCGGGGATCCGCCTGCGGGTATTCGAAGCTGATCACTCGAGCGAAGCGGGACTCACTGAAGCCCGTGCGCTGGCTAGGCCGTGGTGACGATTTCACCGGAGCAGGATGGCGACGGCGGCGAGTTG
>CALMVT010000497.1 GCA_937873175.1 uncultured Acetobacteraceae bacterium
CGACCTGGCCTTGTCGTAACCACCGTGCCAAAAGTGCCGATCTGAAAAACGTGGCATTTCAATGCGTTGCATTCTAGGCGGAGCTGCAGAGTATTGATTTAACTGAATAACCAGCTTTTCGTTTCGATGATATTGATCTATAGCCCTCCGTTGCGGAACAAGGCCCACCCAGTGAGTGGGCTGGTCACGCCAGCCGCAAAGCCACCACGAACCGTGCCCCGCCGCCCGGCGCGTCCTCGACCGTTACGGTGCCGCCATGCGCGCGTGCGATCTCGGCGACGATGGCAAGACCGAGGCCAGCCCCCGCCCGCCGCGCGCCGCCTCCGCGCCAGAAGCGCTCGAAAACGCGCGCACGGTCGGCCGGCGGCACACCCGGGCCATCATCGGACACGGTGACGCGGCCGTCCGGCAGCACCGCGACGGCGACCTCGGTCCCCTCCGGCCCATGGGCGACGGCGTTCTCGACCAGGTTGCGCAAGGCGTCGGTGATTGCATCCGCGTCCTCATGCACCGTCACGCTGTGGCCCGGCGCGTCGAAGCCGAGCGTCACACCCTGGCTGATGGCCCAAGGCGCCAAGTACTCGACCGCCGCCGCCGCCGTGGCCGACAGGTCCATGACGCCTTGCGCGCCGGCCGGCATCGCATCCAGCCGCGCAACGCGGAGCAGTTGCGCGACCAGGCGGTTCATCCGCTCGGCATCGGCGCGCAACATGCCCACCTCGTTGCTGGCATCCAAGGCTTCCAGGCCGGCGGTCAGGATCGCCAGGGAGGACACGCCCACATTGGCCGGAAAACCCGTATTAGGCTCGCTGCTCGTCGAGTGGGCCGGCACGGCCCTGATGGCCTGGTTGGGCTGTGCACAAACCCTGCTGATTTCACCCTTTCAAAACCCAGCGTTTCCAAGCCTGTTTGGTGGTCGCCTGTGTTGTGCACTCTTCTGTAAATTCGTGCACAGGCCGATGTGTGAGGATCACATGCGAAGCCCTGCCGTGATCCGAAATGAGGAAGTGACGGTGCGGCGCGGGCTGGCTACCCTGACGTTGTAAGCGGGCGCGCACAGCCGGCAGCAGGAGGTGGGCAATGGACCGACGCACGCTCATGGCGGCCTCAGCCGCGGCACTGATGGCGCCAGCCACCGGACGAGCGCAAGCCGCCCAAGTGCTCAAATTCATCCCGCAAGCGGACTTGGCCGTGCTCGACCCGATCTGGACCAGCGCCTACGTCACCCGCAATCACGGCTACCTCGTATTCGACACGCTCTATGGCCAGACCGGGCCGGACACTGATTACAGGGCGACGCCGCAGATGGCGGCCGGACACGTCGTCGAGGACGATGGCAGGATCTGGAAAATCACGCTCCGCGACGGGCTGTTGTTCCACGGTGGCGAGCGCGTGCTGGCGCGCGACTGCGTCGCGTCCATCCGACGCTGGGGGGTGCGTGACACGTTCGGCCAGACGCTGATGCAACGCACCGATGAACTCTCGGTATCCGACGACAAAACAGTCGTATTCCGCCTCAAGAGGCCCTTCCCGTTGCTGCCCGACGCATTGGGCAAGATGGGCGGCAACATGTGCGCGATCATGCCCGAGCGCCTGGCCGCCACGGACCCGTTCAAGCAGGTGACGGAGATGGTCGGCAGCGGCCCCTACCGCTTCAGGGCGGACGAGCGCATGCAGGGCGCGCTCGCCGTTTATGAGCGCTTTGCGGGCTACAAGCCGCGTGAGGGCGGCACGCCGGACTGGACCTCCGGGCCGAAGCTCGCTCACTTTGACCGGGTAGAATGGCGCACCATCCCCGATCCGGCCACCGCTGCGGCGGCGTTGCAGGCGGGCGAGGTGGACTGGTGGGAGTTCGCGACCAGCGACCTGCTCCCAATGCTCGAACGCGGCGGCAAGGTCAGCCTAAAGATACTCGACCCCAGTGGCTTTTGCGCTTTTCTCCGCCCGAACCACCTTTTCCCGCCATTCGACAACCCCGCGGTGCGACGTGCCCTGCTGAGCGCCATTGACCAAGCCGAGTTCATGACAGCCACGGTGGGAACCGACCCGTCGCTATGGCGAGCTCCGTGCGGCTTCTTTCCTCCGGCATCGCCGCTGGCGAGTGACGCCGGGATGGCGGCGCTGACCAACAAGCGCGACTACGACAAGGTCGGCCAGGCTCTGCGGGCCGCAGGCTACAAGGGCGAGAAGGTTGCCTTGATGGTCCCCACCGATTTCCCGACCTTGAAGGCGCCGAGTGACGTCGCCGCGGACATGATGAGGCGGGCCGGGATGAACGTTGATTACCAGGCCACCGATTGGGGCACGTCGGTGCAGCGGCGTGCCAGCAAGAGCCCCTCCGCTCAGGGTGGCTGGAACGCCTTGTGTTCAGCCTTCGCCGGGAGCGACATGTTCAACCCGGCCCTGCACTTGTCGTTGCGCGGCAACGGCGCGCAAGCCTGGTTCGGTTGGCCGAGCAGCCCGAGGATCGAGGAGTTGCGCGAGCAATGGCTCGATGCGCCTGACCTTGCATCCCGAAAGCAGTTGGCGGCCGAGATCCAGGCGCAAGCGTTCGAGGACGTGCCTTATTACCCGCTCGGCCTCTACTACCGCTTGACCGCGCACCGCACCAATCTGACTGACATACAGGGCGGCATCCCTGCTTTCTGGGGTGTGCGCCGGGTCTGAGCGAGACGCGGCATCAGGGGAACTACCTGAGGTTCACGCATTTAGGCCATGCCTCCCAGGTAGCTTGGGCCGGTGTATGAGGATTCCGTTCGAATCCTTGCCAATGTCCGGCCCTACGCCGCGCAGACCCTGGGCGCTGCGTCCTTCACCGGGCTGACCGTCACCGCCTCGGTGGTGTTCTCCGTGCTGCTCGACCATTACGACCTGCTCGGCTTCGAGCAGCATGCGGCGGGGTGGGGCAGGATCATCGGCGCTGCCCTGATGTGCACCGGCGTCCTCCTGGTGTCGCTGACCTGACCAACGCCTCATACCGGGCCTGTCCCACAGGCCCGGCCAGCCGCGGTCGCGGCGTTCCGCAACCGCTCGATTCCGGAACAAGAAACTGGAACAAGCATCATCAAAGGGTTACACGTTCCGTAAAGGTGTTTCGTAAGAAGGCGTTTCATGATGCCGGCTGTTTGGGGTTACGCGAGGGTCAGCCGGGAGGATCAGGCGCTCGCCTTGCAGCTCGATGCGCTGGAGGCCGCAGGCGTGCCAACCGCCAACATCGTGCAGGAAAAAGAGTCCGGGGCCCGGCAACGACCCGCCTTCGACGCCCTGCTGAAGAAGCTGAACACCGGCGATAGCCTGGTCGCCTGGAAAGTGGATCGCCTGGGGCGTGATGCGTTGGCCGCGCTGACGGTTGCGCGCGACCTGGACGCGCGTGGTGTGCGGATCGTCATCACGACCCTTGGCGTGGACAGCTCCACCCCGGCCGGCCGCATGGTGTTCGGCGTGCTGGCCCAACTCGCGGAGTTCGAGCGGGCAACCCTGATCGAGCGGACGAACGCCGGCTTGGCAGCGGCGAAGAAACGCGGCCGGCGCCTTGGCCGCCGGCACAGCCTCACCCTGCATCAGCGACAGGAAGCGAAGCGGATGCGGGAGAAGGAGGACAAGACCTATGCCCAGATCGCGGCCTTGTTCGGCGTGTCGCGGTCGGTCGTCTGGCGCTCGGTCAACACGGCGTAGGAGCAACTGCCGAGGTGTTCTGCAACGTGCTGAGCGCCGAAGCGCGTCGCCCTGGATGGCGGACGCGGTGAACAAAGCGCCGCTGCGCCGGTGGGAGCATCGGTATCTCGGCGACGAGCGTTTCCCGGACGGGTTGTCATCCCTGGAGATCGAGCACTTCTTCACCCTCGACGAGCAGCAGCTTGCCGAGGTCCGGGAACGCCGAAGCCCGGTGAACCGGATGGCGCTCGCGCTGCAGGTCGGCTTTCTCAAGATGACCGGCAACACGCTCAACTCGGTCGAGCGCATCCCTGCGGAGATCCTCGCCCACCTCGGCCCGCAACTCGATTGCGAGCCGCCCCGGATCGCCACGATCCGGGCCTTCTATGGCCGGCGCCGGCGAACCTTGTTCGAGCATCATGCGGCGGCGCTGCGGCTGCTCGGACGCAGTGAACTCACCCCGCACGCGGAACGCGGGCTCGTCGCCTACATGCGCCGCAAAGCCATGGCGGTGTTCGACCACGCCGAACTCATGGCGTCTGTTCGATTATGGCTGATCGAGCACCGCTACCTCATGCTCCGCGAGCGCGACGTCCGCCGCCACGTGACGGCCGCATGGCGGCATCATGAACAAGCCCTGTTCAAAGCTATCGCGGCCGCAGTGCCGGTTCAGCGGGACGCCTGGGTGCCGCGCCTTCTGGCGTTGATCGAGGGCGATGAGATCACCTACCTCGAATGGCTGGACGCCGTGCCGTCGAGCAAATCCACCAAAAGCCTGGAGGAGCAGACCGAGAAGGTGGGGTTCCTCAAGGAATTGGGCGCCGCCCGGCTCGTCCTGCCGGACTTGCCATTGGCGGGGCTGGAGCATTTCGCGCGGCGGGTCACGTCGCGCAAGCCCGCGGCGCTGGCGCGGATCAAGGACCCGCACCGGACGATCGAGATCGCCTGCTTTCTGCGCCTGGAGATGCTGCGGCTGACGGATGCAAGCCTGACCCTGCTTGATCACCGGATTGCGGCCCT
>CALMVT010000498.1 GCA_937873175.1 uncultured Acetobacteraceae bacterium
CGTTCACGGTGGTGAGCACGGTGCGGAACCTGGGGCCGCAGCTTCTCGGCGTGGTCCGCACGGGCGCGGTGGACTATCGCCTGCACGGGACGGTCACGCTGGACACCTTGGGCATCACCGTGCCGTTCAGCCGCGGCGGCCGGCTCGGGCTAATTACAGCCGGACAGCAGCTGCTGGCGGATGCCGTGTCACCCAGCACCTTGCGTTGCATACCGCCGGTCTAGATTTCTGGTGGCTTTCCGGTTTCGGCCTCAAGCGCCAGTTGCGGACGGGTCAGCTTCATGCGAGCCCATGTCCCAGAACGAGGTTGTCAAATCGGTCCGCCATAGGTCGCGATCCACAATGCGCAGGGGGTGCGCACCGGCTGCCCAGCGTTCAACCCAATGCTCATCTCCGTGTGGCCGAGCACGCAAGAGCCAATGCCGCATAAAGGTCGAGCAGGTCGCTGGCGGCACCACAGTCCAGCACAGAGCGGGGGCCAGCAATCGTTTCCAAAGCTTCTGGCTCGGCAGCCACTGCAGTCTTTCGGCTTTGGCACCGCGCAGCGCCGCGGGTGGGCACAGCATTTTCCGCCAGCCCAATGTAAGGGTCCGTAACGTTGCACCAGGTGCTTTGTTGCACCGCGGTGTAAATGGAACCGTTGTCAAGTCGGAACCGCGTTGATTGGCAACTGGCCAGCCTGCCGGATCGTTCTTAGCGCCTTGTGAACAGGAGAGCAGACCATGTACGGAAGCGAAGACGGCGAGAAACGGAAGGCCACACTGGACACGACCGGTCCGGTGACGACCGACATGCAGACGATCCAGTTGCTGGAGGAAACTCTGCTGGTGGCCAAGCGCACGGTCGAGCGCGGCCGGGTTCGGGTATCGGTGCTGACCGAAACCGAGCAGCATCAGGTGCGCGAAACCCTGCGGTCGAGCCGGGTCGAGGTGGCGCACGTTGCCGTCGGGACGTGGCTTGAAGCAGGTGAGGCCATGCCGCAGCCGCGCACGGAGAACGACGTGCTGATCGTGCCTATCGTCGAGGAGATGCTTGTCATGGAGAAGCGGCTGGTCGTAGTCGAAGAGATGCACATCCGCATCGTGCAGGGTCAGGAGGAGGTGGAGCAGGCCGTCCCGCTCCGACGGCAGCGCGCCGTTATTGAACGCGAATGGCCGGACCGCGAAGGCTCGCCGACATGAGCGACAGTTCCATCCAAACGTTTGAGGAGGCGGCCACGATGGTGCATGGCTTGGGGCTGCAGCCGCACGGAGCTGAAGTGGTTGCGCTTCCGGAGGTGGTGCAAGGCAGGCTGATCCTGCGTGCTTATGGCGTGCAGGCAAACACCGAAGGCGGCCCGGGTAGCCTGGACCCATTCCGGAACCAGCATTTCGAGCTGGCAGAGGTTGCCGAACGGCTCGTGCTGGAAACACGGCCTCGCGTATACGAAGAGGTTGTCGTCAGCAAGGAAGCGTTGGACCGCATCGAAACGGTGACGGCCGTGCTGCGACACCACGAAGCCGAAGTTATTGTTGAGGACCCGGCGGCGATCAGCACCGTGCGGCAACCCAATCCAACCAGGGCCTGAGCACTATTGACGCTGGTCGGCGACGTCGGGCCGCAACTGACCTGAACCGTCAGCAAGCAATCCCCATGCAGCCTTCGGCGTGGAGGACGGCGGCATGAAGCAGCAGGACAGCAGGGGTAAGGGGAGCACGGCCTACCACCATGGCAACTTGCGCGAGGCGCTGGTGCAGGCGGCCCTGACAATGATCGCCGAACGGGGAGTGCCCAGGTTTGCCATAGCCGAGCTGGCCCGCATCTTGGGCGTCAGCGCAGCGGCACCCTCCCGCCAGTTCCGTGACCACGACGCCTTGCTGGCCGAGATGGCCCGGCGCGGCTTCGAGGGCCTTGAGGCTGAGCTGGCGCTCGCCGCGAAGGCAGCGACGGGCAATCCGGTTGCTGCCCTAGAAGGATGTGCGCAGGCTCACTTGGCTTACGCGGGTCGTGAGACGGCTGTGTACGCCGCGATGTTCGACCAGCAGCTGGCGCCCAGCGTTTATCCGGAGCTTCTTGCGGCGCGCGATGCAGCGTTCATGGTTCTCCGGCGGGTGGCCGAGGCAGCCTGCAACCTCAGCCAGGCCCCACGCCGGCCGCCGCCGCACATGGTCGCCCTGCACGTGTGGTCGCTGGCCCATGGCGTGGCCACCCTGTTCCTCGACAAGGATGGCGAGAATGCTGGCCGGTTGCCGATGTCTCCAAAGGAGCTGCTGGAGGCTGGCGTGCTCGTCTACCTACAATCCCTTGATCTTCCCATGAGCCTATGAGGGCCGGCACAGGCGCTTGTCACACGGATACGTGATGTGTAGGGCCAGACACCAACGGCCAATTCGGGTGTTAGCCCCCCTCACATAGGCCGGAGTGGAACCGTGCTGCTGACGAAGCTGGATTGGCTGGGCAAGATCGCCTGGCTGGCGACTACGGCCGTGGCGTTTGCGGTGGCATGGCCTTTTGGCTTTGCGATCCTCGCTTACCCTGCCGGCAGCGGTCGCTTACACCCGTGGCTTGCGGAGTATGCCGACGCACCCGGCACTTGGTTCAACTTTCTCGTGGCAAGCCAGAGTCCGGGGCGTCCACAGCTGAGCGGCAGCAGCGCGACGCGAGGGCGGACGCTGCAAGGATTATAGGCGAGCCCGCCTAGTCAACGAAAGTTTCTTCATCTGCAGGTGGCACCCTCGTTCAGGGGTGGGTCATCACAGGCTGGGTTCGGCACGGCGCGGTCCGCCCCCAGCAGCATCTTATCCGTCAAACATCATGCCTAGTGACAAGGAACCAAGCCATGACAACCAGGACTCTCACTGCCATGTTCAAGAGCACAGCTGAGGCGCAAAGCGCTGCGCAGATGCTCATGAGCCAACTGCATCTGAGCCAGACCGCCATTCGCGTCAGCCCCGGCGCCGGCGTCACCGACGCGGGCTACGACAAATCCAGCCCTTATGCGGAGAAGGGCTTCTTTGCCTCGATCAAGGACATGTTCCTGCCCGAGGAGGACCGCTACGCCTATGCAGAGGGCATGCGCCGCGGCAACGTCCTGCTGAACGCATCGGTTGATGAAGGCGCGATTAATCAGGCCTCCAGCATTCTTGAGCAGGCTGGTGCGCTGGACCTTGACGCGCAGGAAGCGTCGTGGCGCCAGTCCGGCTGGACCGGCTACGACGCCGCGACTCACACCGCGGTTCGCACCGCGGCCTCGGTTGTTGCCCCGGGGCGCACGGATGAGACGATCAAGGTGATGGAAGAGCAGTTGGTCGTGGGCAAGCGCGAGGTCGGACGCGGCGGCATGCGCGTGCGCTCCTATGTTGTCGAGCGTCCGGTCGAGGCGCAGGTGACGCTACACGAGGAGCGCGTGACCATTGAGCGGCACCCGGTGAACCGGCCCGTGACGGCCGCCGACGCAGCGGCGTTCGGCGAGAAGACACTCGAAGCCCATGCGACTCGTGAGGAGGCCGTGGTCGGCAAGGACGTCCGCGTCGTCGAGGAGATCGGCCTCAAGAAGGAAGAAGCCGACCGCGTCGAGACCGTGCGCGACACCGTGCGCAAGACGGAAGTGGAGGTCGAGGACACGTCGACCACGACGCGCACTGCAGGAACCACGACGCTTCAGGGCGGCACGGGCGTTGCGGGCGCGGTGGACCGCACGCTGGGCACCAACGTCAGCGGCACCAGTCCAACCCGCAAGTAGTCAGGCCCGGTACTAGGGACGGGGCGGGCCGTGCGGCCCGTCCCGTCCTCGTCTGATACGCTCTGCAGAGAGCAAACCAAGGGAATACCGCCATGACACGCATCATGCTCACCCTCGCAGCCACGCTCCTTGCCGGCTCGGCCCTAGCCCAGACAACCAGGCCCACTGCCGGCAATGCCGCCCCGGGCGCCACCTCCAATACGCCCATGTCGGGCGTCAGCCCCAGCACCGGCGTGGCGCCGAGCACTGGCGTTGTTGACCGTAACACCGGCACCGCGGCGGCGAGTGGGGACCGCAACCAGGCTGTCGCGACGACAGGCGCCAATGCTCCCCAGCCCGCCCGCGGTGCCAACAGCTTCAGCCAGAGCGAAGCTCAGCGGCGGATCGGCGCTGCCGGGTTTCAGGGCGTAGCTGCCCTGACCAAGGACAATGGCGGCGTTTGGCGCGGCACTGCTACGAAGGACGGGCGCAGCGTCGGCGTCTGGCTCGACTACAAGGGCAACGTCGGCCAAGACGGCGGCATGGCGCAAACCATGTCGGCTCCCGGCTCCACTTCCGGCGGCGTGGGCGCCCGGAACCTGGACGGCACCATGGGCAACCAGCCTGGCACTGCTGCCGGTCGTGCGCTGGACCGGACGCTTGGCACCAACGCCAATGGCACAAACCCCAACGGCAGCAACGCCGTCGCTCCGCGCTGAGACACAAGGGCCGGGGCGCGATGCTATCTATCCCGGCCTACCTCGCTTCTACCCGTCCACAGGAGGCCAACATGGCCATTCAAGTCTATACGCGGATGTATGACGACCACGACGATGCGGTGCAGGTCGTGCAAGCGCTGGAGCAGGCTGGCATCGCGCACGCCGACATCAGCC